>JBIOYF010000104.1:0-13498 GCA_044870035.1 Dehalococcoidia bacterium | reverse complement strand
AGCAGCACCTGGTCCTCCTCGAACACCCGCCGACCTACACGCTGGGAGCGCGCGGCAAGCAGGAGCACCTGCTGCTCGGCGAACCGGCGCTCGCTCAGCTCGGCGCAACGGTACACCGGATCGACCGCGGCGGCGACATCACCTACCACGGCCCGGGCCAGCTCGTCGGCTATCCGATCCTCGATCTGTCGAGCTGGGGCCAGGGCCCGCTCTGGTACGTGCGCTCGCTGGAGGCCGCGCTGATCCAGGCACTCGCGGCGTTCGCGATCGAAGCGGCGCGCATGCCGGGCCGGGCCGGCGTCTGGGTAGCTGGCGCGAAGATCGCATCGATCGGCGTGCGCGTGTCGCGCGGCATCACGAGCCACGGCTTCGCGCTCAACGTCGATCTAGACCTCTCATTCTTCTCGCACATCGTCCCGTGCGGCTTGCCCGGCGTCTCGATGACATCGATGGCGGAGGTGCTGCGAACATCCCAGCCTAAAGGCCGGGGCATGATGGATGTGATGGACGCGGTCGTGCAGTCGTTCGCCAACGTCTTCGAGCTAGGACTGCAAGATGGCGATCGAACCGTTACGCCGGCAGCGTGGACACCGGCGATGGCACTCTAGTGATGGAAACGACGGTCATACCACTCACGCCCCGAACGACAACAGCAGCGCGCGAACCGAAGCCGGACTGGCTCAAGGTGCGCTTCCCCGCCGGCGATCGTTATCAGCGCATCAAGTCGCTGCTGCGCGAGCACGGGCTGCACACCGTTTGCGAGGAGGCGCGCTGCCCCAACATCGGCGAGTGCTTCAACGCCGGCAGCGCGACGTTCATGATCCTTGGAGATGTCTGCACGCGTTCGTGCGGCTTCTGCGCCATCACCAGCGGCCGGCCCGAAGGGGGCCTCGACTGGCTGGAGCCGGTCCGAGTTGCCCATGCGGTGCGCACGCTCGGCCTCGACTACGTGGTGATCACCTCGGTTAACCGCGACGACCAGCCCGACGGCGGCGCGGCGATCTTCGCCGGCTGTATCAACGCGATCCGCCATGACAACGCGGGCGTGCGCGTCGAGGTGCTGATCCCCGACTTCATGGGCAACTGGGACGCGGTTGCGACCGTCGTGCGGGCGCGGCCGTTCGTGCTGAACCACAACGTCGAGACTGTGCCACGGCTCTACTCGCGCGTCCGCCCGAAGGCGCGCTACGAGCGCTCGCTGGAGCTGCTGCGCCGCGCCAAAGAGCTGGACGCGTCGTTGCTGACGAAGTCGGGCATGATGGTGGGGCTGGGCGAGACGCAGGACGAAGTCTTCACCGTCATGCGCGACCTGCGCACCGCCGGCGTCGATCTGCTCACGATCGGCCAGTACCTGCGCCCGACCGCCCACCATCTGCCCGTCGAGCGCTACTGGCCGCCGGAGGAGTTTGCGCCGTTCGTCGGGTTCGGCCGCGAGCTGGGCTTCCTCAACGTCGAGGCCGGGCCGCTCGTACGCAGCTCCTACAGAGCGCACAGACAGGTCGGACTGGAGAGCGCGGTACGACGGGGAGAACACCCGGGTGGAGAAAGCCTGTACTGCGACGTTTCAACTGCTAAACCGCGGACTGAAGTCTGCGGCATGAGTGATTTAGCGAAACCCCAGCCTGAAGGCTGGGGCGTAGATCTGCGAAAACGGCAGTAATGGCGAAGTACGATGTCGCGATCATCGGGGGCGGGCCGGGCGGCTACGTTGCCGCGATCCGCGCCGCGCAGCTCGGGCTGAAGCCGGCCGTGATCGAAGCCGACCGCGTCGGCGGCCTGTGCCTGAACTGGGGCTGCATCCCCAGCAAGGCGCTCCTCTGGAACGCGGAGCTGGTCCATCTCTTTCGCGACAGCGCCGACTTCGGCATCACCTACGACGCGCTGCGCATCGATATGGGCGCCGCGATCGACCGCAGCCGCAAGGTGGTCGACCGCATGGTGAAGGGCGTCGAGTTCCTGCTCAAGAAAAACAAGGTTCCCGTCATCAGCGGCCGCGCGCGGCTCAAGAGCGCACACGAGATCGCAATCGAGCCAAGCGGCGACATCGTCGAAGCGGCCAACATCATCATCGCCACAGGCGCGCACGCGCGCGGGCTGCCGGGCATCGAGATCGATGGCAACGTCATGATGACGAGCAACGAGGCGCTCTCGCTGCGCGAGACGCCGGAATCGATCGTGATCGTGGGCGGCGGACCGGTCGGCGTCGAGTTCGCCTACTTCTACAACGCGTACGGCGCCGAGGTCACCATCGTCGAGCTGCTCGATCACCTGCTGCCGCTCGAGGACGAGGACGTCAGCCGTCAGCTCGAGCGCGCCTTCAAGCAGCAGAAGATCGGCTTCCGCACTGGCGCGAAGGTCGCCGGTGTGACCGTCGCGAATGGCAAGGCGACCGTCTCGGTCAGCGCGAACGGCAAGGACGAAGAGCTCGTGTGCGACAACGTGCTCGTCGGTGTCGGGATGGCGGCGAACACGGACGGCCTCGGCCTGGAGCAGCTCGGCGTTGCGCTCGATGGCGGCAACGTCGCCGTCGACGAGCGGATGCGCACCAACGTGGACGGCATCTTCGCGATCGGCGACGTCACGGGCAAGCTACCGCTGGCGCACGTCGCGTCCGCGCAGGGCGTGACCGCGGTCGAGCAGATCGCCGGCGGAGAACCGCAGGCCCTCGCGTACGAGAAGATGCCCCGCTGTACGTACTGCCAGCCGCAGGTCGCCAGCCTCGGCCTGACCGAGGGACAGGCGCGCGAGCGCGGCATCGAGGTGAAGACGGGTGCGTTTCCCTACCGCGGCAACGGCAAGGCGATCGCGATGGAGCGCACGGATGGCTTTGTCAAGCTTGTCGTCGACGCGTCGACGAACGAGATCGTCGGGTACCACATGATCGGCCAGGACGCCACCGAGCTGCTCGCGGAAGCGTCGCTCGGGAGCGTGCTGGAGACGACGCCGCGCGAGCTGGGCTGGGCTGTCCACGCCCATCCGACGCTGTCGGAGGTCGTTAAGGAAGCCGCGCTCGCCGTCACGGGCGAAGCGATCCACTTCTGGACGGAATGACGAATAGTCACAGTATTGCACAGATGCTTGAAGACACGACTCGGCCACAGATGAACACAGATATTCACAGATGGGATCGGCAGAGCGTATTCAGGTTTACACATCGAAAGATGCGCACGGGTCTAAAGACCCCCGTGAGAAAGCAACGACACTGCCGGGCTGAAGCCCGACCTGCGGGTGATAGATGACGCAACTCGCTGAGAAGCCGACGGTCGACGAGCTGGACCAGGCCCGCCTGATCAACCTGCTGCGCCAGATGATGCTCATCCGCCGCTTCGAGGAGAAGGCGGCCGAGATGTACGCGCGGCAGAAGATCGCCGGCTTCCTGCACTTGTACATCGGTGAGGAGGCGGTCGCCGTGGGGGCGATCAACGCCCTCAACGACGACGACCAGGTCATCACGCACTATCGCGACCACGGACACGCCCTCGCCCGCGGCATCGAGCCGGGCCGCATCATGGCGGAGCTGTTCGGTAAGGACACCGGCGTCAGTCGCGGGAAGGGCGGCTCGATGCACCTCTTCGACGCCGCGCACTCTTTCATGGGCGGCTACGCTATCGTTGGCGGCCACCTGCCGCTCGCCTGCGGGCTGGCGCTCGCGAACAAGCGGCTCGGCAACGGACGCATCGTCCTGTGCGTCTTCGGCGACGGCGCAGTGAACCAGGGCTCGTTTCACGAGGCGCTCAATCTGGCCTCGGTCTGGAAGCTGCCCGTGCTCTTCCTCTGCGAGAACAACTTCTACGGCATGGGCACCGATATCCGCTACGTCTCCGCGGTGATCGAGGTCTACAAGCGCGCGGAAGCGTACGCGATGCCCGCCGAGCAGGTCGACGGCATGGACGTCCTCGCGATGTACGAGGCGACGCAGCGTCTCACCCGGCACATGCGCGCCGGCTACGGCCCGGCATTCCTCGAGGCGATCACGTTTCGCTTCCGCGGCCACTCCATGGCCGACCCTGAGTTCTACCGCCGCAAAGATGAGGTCCAGAAATGGCGCGACCTGGACCCGATCGCCGGGCTGCGCAAGAAGTTGGAGAAGGACGGCACGGTCGACGAAGCGGCCTTCCAGGCGCTCCAGCAGCAGGTCGAGGACGTCGTAAACGAAGCGGTGCGCTTCGCCGAGGAGAGCCCAAAGCCCGCGCCCGAGGCGCTCCAGCAGAACGTGTACTGGGAGGAGCCGTCGTAACGATGCCCGAGATCTCCTTCCGCGAGGCCCTGCGCACTACGCTCCACGAGGAGCTCCTCGCCGACCAGCGCGTGGTCCTGATGGGCGAGGACATCGGCGCCTACGGAGGCTCGTACGCCGTGACGAAGGGCTTCCAGCAGGAGTTCGGTCCCGAGCGTGTCATCGACACGCCGATCTCGGAGGAGGTGATCGTCGGCTGCGGCATCGGAGCGGCGATGGGCGGCCTGCGCCCGATGGTGGAGCTGATGACGATCAACTTCAGCCTCCTCGCGTTCGACCAGATCGTGAACAACGCGGCGAAGATCTCCTACATGTCGGGAGGCCGGTTCCACGTGCCGATGGTGATCCGCATGGCGAGCGGCGCCGGCAGCCAGCTCTCCAGCCAGCACTCGCAGAGCCTCGAGGGCTGGTACGCGCACATCCCCGGCCTCCACGTCGTCGTGCCGTACACGGCCGCCGACGCGCGCGGCCTGCTCAAGACCGCCTTCCGCGACCCGAACCCGGTGATCTTCATCGAGCACACGGCGCTCTACGGCCGCAAGGGCGAAGTGCCCGACGGCGAGTTCGCTATCCCGTTCGGCCAGGCGGAGGTGCATCGCGAAGGCAAGGACGTGACGCTCATTGGCTACTCCGGCAGCGTTTACCAGTGCATGCAGGCGGCCGATCTGCTGTCCGAAGACAACATCTCGGCCGAGGTGCTGAACCTGCGTACCCTCCGTCCGCTCGATGTCGAGACGATTATCTCGTCCGTACGCAAGACGCACCGCGCGGTCGCGATCGAGGACGACTGGAAGTTCGGCGGCTTCGCCGGCGAGATCGCAGCGATCATCATGGAGCAAGCCTTCGACGATCTGGACGCGCCCGTCGCCCGCGTCTGCGGCGTCGACGTGCCGATCCCGTACGCCAAAGAGCTGGAGCAGGCCGCGCTGCCGCAGCCCGCGCAGATCGCCGCCGCGGCGAAGGCGTTGGTCTAGGAGGCCAAGGATGATCTCCGAAGTCGTCATGCCGCAAATGGGCGCCGATATGACCGAGGGAACCGTCGTACGCTGGCTAAAGAACGAAGGCGAAGCCGTTGAACGCGGCGAGATCATCGCCGAGATCGAAACCGACAAGGCGAACGTCGAGATCGAGGCCTTCGAGTCAGGCGTCTTCCGCAAAGTGCTCGCGCAGGAAGGCGACACGGTCGACGTCGGCACGCTGATCGCAGTGATCGGCGCGCCCGAAGACGACATCTCGCCATACGCAGCCCCAGCGTCAGGCGCGAAAGCTGCGGCCGCGCAACCGAAGGCTGCGGCGGTTGAGGCGCCGCCAGCTTCGACTGCGCCAGCCACGTCAGCCCCGCGAACGAACGGCCGCGTGCGCGCCTCGCCGGTCGCGCGCAAGCTCGCCGCGGAGCGGGGGATCGACCTGACCCAGGTGCGCGGCACCGGTCCGGACGGCCGCATCGTCCGGCGCGACGTGGAGTCCGCCGCGACCGCGCCTCGATCCGGGCAACCCGCGCCGGAGCCGGCTGCGGTACAGCCCGTCGCGATGAGCAAGATGCGCCAGGCCATCGCCCGACGCATGGCCCAGAGCAAGCGTGAGGCGCCCCACTACTACGTCACGGTCGATATCGACATGACGGAGGCCGAGCGCGCGCGCCACCAGATCAACGACGCCTACCACGGCGATCTGCACGTCAGCGTCAACGACTTGATCGTGAAGGCGTCGGCGGTCGCGCTCGCGCGGCATCCCATGTTCAACAGCTGGCTCGTCGATGGTGCTATCGAGCAACACGAAGCGATCAACATCTGCATCGCCGTCGCCCTTGACGATGGGCTGATCGCGCCCGCGATCCTCGACTGCGCCCACAAGAGCCTCGCCGACATCGCGCGGGCAAGCCGCGATCTCGCTGAGCGTTCGAAGTCAGGCGCGCTGAAGGCCGAGGAGTACACCGGCGGGACGTTCACGATCAGCAACCTCGGCCCGTACGACGTCGAGACGCTCATCGCGATCATCCAGCCGCCCCAAACGGCCATCCTCGGCGTCGGATCCGTGCGCGAAACACCCGTCGTCCGCGAGGGCCAGGTCGTCGCCGGTCAGCTGATGAAGGCCGCGCTGTCCGCCGATCATCGCGTGACTGACGGCGCACAGGGGGCGCAGTTCCTGAACGAGGTCCGGCGCCTGCTGGAGAGTCCGATCGCGCTGCTCGTGTAGTATAGAACAGGCCCGCGCTTGGCGGGCCTCGTCCTGTCACTCTCGGCTTCGTTCTACGCGCCGTGCTCTAGGCGTTCCTCAAGGTCGCGGATGCGCTTGCTCATCACGGGCAGCATCGTCAGAGCGATACTGGGACTGGCCCTCAGCTCCGCGGTGAAGTCCCAGCGCGTCATCACCAGACACTCGGTGTCTTCCACGGCACGAACGCTCACGGAGCGCGGAAAGCCGTCCAGCAGCGCCATCTCGCCGAACGAATCACCCGGGCCGAGCGTGTTCAGCACCTCCGTGCCTTTCACAATCTCCACTTTCCCCTTCACGATCACGTAGAACGCAACTGCCTGCTCCCCTTCTTTGACGATCTCTATGCCCTTCTTGAAGCTGCGCGGGACGACGGACTTCCCGATGCGCTCGAGGTCGTCTCGGTCAAGCTTAGTGAAGATCCAGACCTTGGACAGTTCGTCCTCGTAAGCCATGCTTCCGGCTCCTTACTCGCGCACGCCACCCGGGATTGCGGCGCATTCTACCCTTTGATCCCTGCCCTGGCAAGCTTCCCCGTCCCTCAGGCCGCTCGTTACAATGCTCAGGCATGCGCACGATCGACCGCATCCGCCGCTCCACCCGCGTGGTCTGGACGGCGTCATCGATCTACTTCGGTTATCGGCGCATCGCCTGGAGCAACCGGAACCGGCCTCCGGCTGAGGCTCAGCGCCGCCTGTCCGAGTACCACCGCCGCTCCGCCGAGCGCATCCTCGCCACCGCGACCGAGCTGCAGGGACTGATCATCAAAGTCGGCCAGCTTATCGGCGCGCGGGCCGACGTCTTTCCGGACGAGTACATCGAAGGGCTGTCGAAGCTCCACGACACGGTGCCGCCGCGGCCGTTCGACGTCATACGCCCGGTCATCGAGCGCGAGCTGCGCGGCCGCATCGAGGATATCTTCGCGGAGTTCGACGCTACGCCGATCGCGTCCGCCTCGCTCGCGCAGGTGCACCGCGGCAGGCTGAAGGACGGCCGCGACGTTGCCGTCAAAGTCCAGTACCCCGACATCGAGGCGATCGTCCGCGTCGATCTGCAGAACGTGCGCATCCTGGAGCGAGGCGCCAAGCGCGTGCTGCGCGGCTTCGATCTCAGCCCCGTCGTCGAAGAGCTGAACGCGAACGTCCCGCTCGAGCTCGACTTCATCAACGAGGGCCAGAACGCAGAAGCGGCAGCGCGCAACTTTGCCGGCCGCGACGACATCATCGTCCCGAAGATCTACTGGGAGTACACGACACGCCGCGTGCTCACCATGGAGTACCTGGAAGGCATCAAGATTACCGACATGGCCGCGATCGACGCCGCGGGCATCGACCGTCAGGCGATCTCGCACCTGCTCGCCGAAAGCTACTTCAAGCAGATCTTCGCCCACGGCTTCTTCCACGCCGACCCGCACCCGGGCAACCTCTTCGTCCGGCCCGGCCCGAAGCTCGTCATCGTCGACTTCGGCCTCGCCAAGCAGCTGCCGCCGTCGTTTCTCCGCGGCTTCGTCCGGCTCACGGCGGCGCTCATCGCGGCCGACAAGAAGACGCTGGTACAAGCATTCAAGGACCTGGGCTTCAAGACGAAGCTTAACGACGATTCCGGCTTCGAGGCGCTCGGCGAAGCGATGGTCACCCGCCTGGCGCGCAACGAAGAGTTCACGCGCGACCGCCGCATGCTCACCCAGTTCAACGACCGCATGATGAAGCTCTTCCGGGAAAACCCGATCGTGCGCGTCCCCGGCGAGTTCCTCTACATCGGACGGGTCATGGGCCTCCTCGGCGGCCTCGGCACGCAGCTCGGCTCGGAAGTCAACCTGCTCGAGGTCCTTGGGGCGGAGCTGCCCGCCGCCGCTCCCGCCGGCTAGCCCCGTTTGCCAGGCTGGACGCCCAAACGTTACAGTTGGGTACTCGCGAGGGAGGGCATCTATGCCCAGTGACACGCATCGCCGGCTCGCGATCCCCGCGCAGCCGATCCCGAAGCAGAACCCCAAGGTGCGCATCCGCAACTGGGACGAGACCTTCGTTGGCTTCGACCTAGAGACGGCGAAGATCGAAGCCGCGCGCTGCATCCAGTGCCCGGACGCCCCCTGCCAGACGGCCTGTCCCGTCCACAATGACATCCCCGGCGCTTTCCGCCTGCTCGAAGTCGGCGACTTCATCGGCGCAGCGAACGTCTTCCGCGACACCAGCAACCTGCCGGAGATGTGCGGCCGATTGTGCCCCCAGGAGCGCCTCTGCGAAGGTGATTGCGTCGTCGGCTACGCGATCCGGCCCGACACGTTCGAGCAGCAAGCGCCCGTAGCGATCGGTAAGCTCGAGGCTTTCGCCTCCGACGAGCAGCGCCACACCAGCGGCATACCGCTACCCGAGATGGCGGCGGCCTCGGGTCGACGCGTCGGCGTCGTCGGCGCCGGTCCCGCCGGGCTCGCCGTCGCCGAGGAGCTCGCCAAAAAGGGCCATGACATCACATTGTTCGACGCCTGGCCGGAGCCCGGCGGCGTGCTGCTCTACGGCATTCCGAACTTCAAGATGAAGAAGGAGATCCTGGACGACTATCTCAACCACCTCTGGGCCATGGGCATCCAGTTCGTCGGCAACACCTTCATCGGCCGCGACGTCACGATCGACCAGCTCTTCGATAAGGGCTACCACGCGGTGTTCCTCGGTCACGGCGCGAGCCTGGGAAACCAGCTAGACGTCCCGGGCTCCGATCTTCCCGGCGTCATGATGGCCACCGACTTCCTGGTGCGCGGCAACCTGCGCGACGAGCAACTGCCAGACTTCATGCGCGGGCCGCTCGAGGTCGGTGAGAAGGTGCTCGTGATCGGCGGCGGCGACACGTCGATGGACTGTGTCCGCACCGCTGTGCGCCTCGGCGCGAAGGAAGTCAGCTGCGTCTACCGCCGGACGGAAGCCGAGCAGCTCGGCCGCGTGGAGGAGCGCGTCCACGCACGCGAGGAAGGCGTTCGCTTCGAGTACTTGGCCGCGCCGCTCAAGATGGACGCCGGACCGGACGGCCGGGTCGCGCGCGTGCATTTCGGCCGGATGGAGCTGGGTGAGCCGGACGAGAGCGGCCGCCGCCGCCCCGTGCCGACGGGCGAAGAGTTCGCCGTCGAGGCGGGCGTCGTCGTGATCGCGATCGGCTACGGGCCGGACGAGGAGGTCTTCGGCTCGGCGGAAGGGATCCAGACCAACCGCGCGCGCGTCGCCGTCCACCCCGACACGTTCGAGACGAGCCGGCCGGGCGTCTTCGCCGGCGGCGACTGCGTCAACGGCGCCGATCTCGTCGTCACCGCGCTCGCGGACGGCCGGCGCGCGGCGGACGCGATCGACGCGTACCTCGAGACGCTGGCCAAGCCGCACCAGTCTTCTATCGTCGGGTTAGCGAAGCGTTAGCGAAGAAGCGCCGCTACTTCGAAGCCACCGGGGCCTGCTCGTAACGCACGATTCCATCTTGTCGGTGCGTCACCAGCCGACCTTCGTACACGGCGTATTCTAGATGCGCGAGCGTCTCGCTGATAGCGGCGCGACGCATCCACGGCGAGAACTTGTCGAACGTCCCGATCGTCCAGACCAGCGTCGACGCGACGTCGTAGGCCGTCTTCCGATCACTGCCGATGATCGCGATCATCTCATTCAGGCGCTGCTCGTGGTGCTCCACGATACCGCGCAGCCGGCCGCGTAGGTCCTTGAACGAATGCTCGTGCGCCGGCAGCACGTCGTCCACCTCGAGCGGCTCCAGGCGGTGCAATGACGCGAGGTAGTCGCCCAGGGGGTTGCCCGTCTGCTGCGGGTGCATGCCGACGTTCGGCGTGATCGTCGGCAGTACGTGATCGCCGGTGAGAATGATCCGCTGCGCGCGGTCGTAGAAGCAGATGTGGCCCGGCGAATGGCCGGGCGTCCAGTACACCTCGAAACGGTACAGCCCCATGTCGAGCGTCTCGCCGCCCCAGAGCACCTCGTCAGGCTCGACCGGCACGACGAACTGCCGCACCGGCATCGCCGCCGACTGCAACGACTCGACTTCGGCGCGCGGTACGCCGTTCTCGTTCAGCCACGCCATCACGCGTTCCAGGAGCTGGTCCGGGTTGCGGTAGCGGCTGCGGATGAAGTCGCGCTCGCGTTGGTGGGTAATGACGAGGCAGCCCGACACTTCCTTCACCCGGCCGGCCAGCCCGTAGTGGTCCGGGTGCACGTGCGTCACGATCAGGCGCTTGATGTCTTTGAACGCGATCCCAACGTCGCGCAGCTCCTGCTCCAACGCGGCGAAGGCCTCCGGCGTGTTCCAGCCCGAGTCGATCAGCGTGTAGCCGTCGTCGCAGCGGATCAGGTATGGGAGCACCCAGCCAAGCGGGTTGTCCGGGATAGGCACCCTGAGCTGGTAGAGCCCGGAAAGGACCTCGGTCGGCATCTAGCTGGCCTTCCGCTCCCGTTCGAGGTCCGCCTCAACCATCAGGCGCACCAGCTCTGAGAAGGTAACCGTCGGCGTCCAGCCCATTTTCTCACGCGCTTTCGTTGGATCCGCGAGCAGGTGATCGACCTCGGCTGGACGGATGAACTGTGCATCTATCCGGACGAAGTCCTCATAGTTGAGGCCCAGGTGCTTGAACGCGAGCTCGGTGAACTCGCGCGGCGAGTGCGCTTCGCCCGTACCGATCACGTAGTCGTCCGGCTCGTCTTGCTGCAACATCAGATGCATCGCGCGCACGTAGTCACCGGCGAAGCCCCAGTCGCGCTTCGAGTCGAGGTTGCCCATCACCAGCTCTTGCTGCTTTTCGAGCTTGATCTTCGCCGCTGCGATGCTGATCTTGCGCGTCACGAACTCCGGCCCGCGCCGCGGCGACTCATGGTTGAAGAGCATACCGCTGCACGCGTAGATCCCGTAGCTCTCGCGGTAGTTGACCGTGATGTAGTGCCCGTACACCTTCGCGACGCCGTACGGGCTGCGCGGATAGAACGGGGTCTTCTCATTCTGCGGCGACTCGCGCACCTTGCCGAACATCTCGCTGCTGGACGCTTGGTAGAACTTCACACCCTCGCCGCTCTTGCTTCGCGACGGGCTCGCGCCGCTCACCAGCCGGATCGCCTCCAGCATGCGCAGGACGCCCAGGCCGGTCGTCTCGCCGGTCAGCTCGGCCTGGTTCCACGACAGCGGCACGAAGCTGATCGCCGCCAGGTTGTACACTTCGTCCGGCTGCACCCGCTGGACGATGTTGATCAGCGATGCCTGGTCCAGCAAATCGCCCTCCACGACCTGCACCGCTGGCAGCATGGCCTCCACCAGGCCGCGCTTCGGGTTCGCCTGGCCGCGCACCAGGCCGTACACGGTATAGCCCAGCGAGAGCAGGTGCTCCGCCAGGTAGGAGCCGTCCTGGCCGGTGATGCCGGTAATCAGAGCGTTAGGCATGCAAATCCCCTCTTGGAAGAGATAACACGTTGAGCGGCTCATTCTATCCGTCCGGACGCCGGTGCGTCGAGCCGAAGGTTCTTGACTAGAAGCTTAAGCAGGTATACAGTAACCGTCGAAAGCCCTACTTGGGTGGGAGGGGCGTCATGCGTTCTCGACAGTACTTCGTTGTCTCGATCATCGGTCTCGCCATGCTGGCCTTCATGGCGACGGTGGCCATTCAGCGCTGGGCCTCCGCCGGCGGGCCGAGCAAGCTGACAGTCAATGCAGGCACAGGGACGATCGATACCGGTGATCCGTGCCCGAGTCCGCGCGCGAGCGCGACATACAAGAAGGTCCAGAAGGCGATCGACTGCGCTCTCAGCGGAGACACGGTCAACATCGCCAGCGGAACTTACGATGAAACGCTGAGCATCAACAAGAGCCTCACTGTCCACGGCGATACGACCGGCAACTGCCCCGGCGCCGGCGCGAGTGCGCCCGCGCTCGACCACGCGAACGCAGCGGGTGACGCGATCACGATCGCGGGTGGCACGACCGACGTCACGATCGAAGGGATCAAGATTAGCAACTACGACGGCAGCGGCATCGTGGCATCGAGCGCGTCTACGATCAGCAACGTTACCGTCCAGCGCAACTCGTTAGCGCACTTATCTTCAAAGGGCGTGCTCGTCGGGAACAACGGCGAGGCTCTGCACGACAACTGGGACGTCAACTGCAACGTCCTGACCTCGATCGGTGATACGGCGATTGAGATCACGAATGCTGGCACGACGGACGTGGGTGACAATCACATCACCGGCGATGTCAACGTCAACGACCCCAGCAACGACTCCGAGATCGGCATTCTGATCGCGTCGCAGGAGACCTCCGCCGGGGGGGGCCTGACCGTGGACACGGTCTCGGTGAATGACAACGCCATCACCGGCCCCCTCACTCGAGCGGGCATGGAGTTCCGAGCGCTCGACACCGACAACAACCGCACGGCGATTCTGCAAAATGTGATAGCCTCCGACAACACCGTGGACAATAGCGTCGCGGGCGTACGGCAGCGGGGAATGTACCTGCGAGCAGAAGGCGTGAATGGCAATGTCCAAAACTTCCTTGCCAGTGGCAACACGCTCGACGGCAACGTGGACGGCATCGATCTAGTTGAAGTTGGCAGCGGCAAGCTAGCGGCCATCGATATCACTGGAAATGACATCCTGAACAGCACGGGCACGACCTCCGGCCTGCATGTCGAGGCCAGCACAGACATCGAAGCGGGTACGATCGAAGCGCACTGCAACAACTTCGAGGGCAACACCGACTTCGGGGGACCTGGCACTGGCGACGACGTCGGCTACGGCGCAAACAACGAAAGCGGCGATTCACTCGATGCGCGGCAAAACTGGTGGGGAAGCGCCACGGGGTCGACGAACACCAGCAACATCGGCGGCGCGGGAGACCAGGTCAGCAACGACATCGATTTCTCGCAGTGGTTCATCATTCCCGCGCCGGACGTCAACCCCTGTTCACCCAACACGCCGACGCCCACCATCACGTCGACGCCGACGCGTACGCTCACGCCCACGCGCACGCCGACGTTCACGCTGACGCCGACGCTCACGCCAACGCTCACCCCCACTCCGACCCTCA
>JBIOYF010000103.1:0-5791 GCA_044870035.1 Dehalococcoidia bacterium | reverse complement strand
GACAGCACGCTGTCCGTCAGCGAAGAGATCGTCGTGGACTTCGGCTCGCTGCCGAGCCACGGCATCTTCCGCACGATCCCCGTCGAGTACAAGTACGACGACGACCACAACCGCGCGACATCACTGCGCGCCCTCACCGTGGAAGAAGGCGGCCACCCGATACGCTTTACCTCGTCCCGCAAAGGCGCCAACCTGGTGCTCAAGATCGGCGACCCGAACATCGAGGTTACCGGCACTCAGCGCTACCACATCGCCTATGACGTCGAGGGCGCACTCAACCCGCACGACAACTTCGACGAGCTGTACTGGAACGCCACGGGCAACGAGTGGGACGTGGACATCCAGAGCGCGAGCGCCACGGTGGAGCTTCCCGGCGACGATATTCAGGACGTGCAGTGCTTCCGCGGAGCGTTCGGCTCCACCGCGCCCTGCGATTCGTCCGGCGCACGCGGGAACGCGGCCTCGTTCAGCGCGCGCAACCTGGGCCCGCGCGAAGGCCTGACCGTCGACCTGGCGGTCCGCAAGGGCGCGCTCGACGTGCCGCCGCTGCGCCTCGTCGAGGCCGAGCGCGACAAGGCCGAGATATTCGTTGACATCTTCCGGCCCAAGCCACTGCCGGGCGCCATCGCCGCGGGCCTCCTCGTGCTCGCGCTCGCCGGGATCGCACGGGCCTGGTGGCTGATCGGGCGCGACCGCTGGTACGGAGACAGCTACTACGTCAACGACCCGCCGCCGCGCGAGGCCGACCCGAAGCCGCTTTTCGCCCATCAGACGATCGTGGTGCAGTACACGCCGCCCGAGGTCGGCGACGCGGAACGACGTCTCCGCCCGGCTGAGATCGGCGTCCTGATCGACGAGAAGGCCGACACGCTCGACGTGAGCGCGACGATCGTCGACCTGGCCGTGCGTAAATACGTCGTCATCAAGGAGCTGCCGCACGAGGGCATCTTCGGCATGTTCAAGTCGCAAGACTACGAGCTGGAGCGCCTCCCGAAGGAAGACGACCTGCTGCCCTACGAGCGCACGCTGCTGAGCGGCCTGTTCGACGGCAAGCCCGCGGTCAAGCTGAGCGATCTAAAGACGAAGTTCCACGACGACCTGCGGGAGGTGAAGCAGTCGCTGTACACGCAGGCCGTGGAGAAGAACAAGTTCTTCACGCGCAGTCCGGAGAAGGTCCGCGGCTTGTATCACGCCATCGGCGCTGGGCTCGTCATCGCGGGAGGCGCTGCCGCCTGGTTCCTGGAGCAGTGGTTCCATGCCGGCGTCATCGGCCTGCCCATCGTGTTCGCGGGCGTCGTGCTCTTTCTGATCGCTCGCGCCATGCCACGCCGGACGCCGTTCGGCTGGGAGACGTATCGACGGGCACTCGGCTTCCGCCTCTACATGGTGACGGCTGAGACCGACCGCCAGAAGTTCGCCGAAGAGGAGAACATCTTCCACGAGTACCTCCCCTATGCGATCGTCTACGGCTGCGTGAAGAAGTGGGCGGAGACGTTCGAGCAGCTGGGCATCAAGCCGGAGGCCGGCTACTACGTCGGCACGCACCCGTTCGCGCCGGTGGCGTTCGCTGAGAGCGTGCGCGGGTTCTCGACCAGCATCTCCGGCGCCATGGCGTCGACGCCGGGCGGCTCAGGCGGCAGCGGCTTCTCGTCGGGCGGTGGCTTCTCCGGCGGCGGGCTCGGCGGCGGTGGTGGAGGACGTTGGTGAGAACGAGCCACAGATGACACAGAAGTTGCTTTAAGTATGCCGCCGCGCACGAAGGCGAAACGCTCCCGCAAGAAGAAGAGGTTGACGCCCGCGCAGATCGTCGAGCGGCTGGATGCCGCGTACGGAACGCCGCCCTGGCGCCCGCACGGCGACCCGATCGCGGAGCTGGTGCTCACGCTGCTCTCGCAGAACACGTCAGACAGCAACTCCGGCCGCGCCTTCATCCGGCTGCTGAACGACTTCCCCGACTGGCCGTCGGTGCTCGACGCGGACGTGAAGGCGATCGAGCGCGCGATCCAGCCCGGGGGCCTGGCGCCGACGAAGGCGCCGCGACTGCAGGCGATCCTGCGCGAGGTGTACGCGCGCCGCCGGTCGTTCGACCTGACGTTCTTGCGCGATCTGCCGCTCGAGGAGGCGCGCGCGTGGCTGCGCAGCCTGCCCGGCGTCGGGCCGAAGACGGCGGCGTGCGTGCTGCTCTTCGCGCTCGGCCGGCCGGCGCTGCCCGTCGATACGCATGTGCACCGCGTCGCGAAACGCCTCGGGCTGGTGTCCGAGAAGACGAACGCCGGGCAGGCGCACCAACTGCTCGAGTCGATGGTCGAGCCGACCGACGTGTATGCCTTCCACATCCAGCTGATCAAGCACGGACGTCGCACCTGCGCCGCCCAGCGCCCGAAGTGTCCGACTTGCCCGTTGCGGGACGGCTGTCCAGCCGCGATCCTGTCACCCCGAGCAAAGCGAGGAATCTGACCGCTCGCGAATAAGCTCACGACTGCACACTCCCCTCTCCCGCGAGCGGGAGGGGGCTAGGGGAGAGGTCCGATTCTCCTCTCCTTCTGCTATCATCTCTACATTCCGTTCCCCAGGCCAAAGCCTGGGCTCGGGCACCCAGGCCGCCGCTGGGCGAAGAACCCATGCCGCGGACTTCAGTCCGCGGTCTAGTCTTTCGAAACCATAGGAAAGCTCATGGTCCGCATCGGCATCATCAACGTCACAGGCTACATGGGAGCGGAGGCCGCTCGCATTCTGCACGGCCACCCCGAGGTCGAGATCGTCTCGGTCACGGGGCGGAGCGGCGCCGGCAAGCCGCTGGGCGAAGTCTTTCCGCACCTCGCGCCGCTCGGGCTGACGGTCGAAGAGGAGCTGGCCGGCGACGTCGACGCGATCGTGTCGGCGCTGCCGCACGCCGCGAGCGCCGAGACGCTGGTCCCCTATATCGAGCGCGGCGTTCCGGTCGTCGACCTGAGCGCCGACTTCCGGCTGCGCAAGCTGGAAGACTACGAGCGCTGGTACGGCGCGCACCCGGCGTCGCATCTGCTCGCGAAGGCCGTCTTCGGCATACCGGAGCTGCGCCGTAAGGAGATCGAGTCGGCGAAGCTCGTCGCCAGCCCCGGCTGCCACTCGACAGCGGCGATCCTCGCGCTCGCGCCGGCGATCAAGCACGGCCTGATCGAGCCGGACGTCATCATCGACAGCAAGACGGGCATCTCCGGCGCAGGGCGGACGCTCGGGCTGGCCTACCACTTCTCGGAGGCGAACGAGGCCGTGTCGGCGTACGCGCTCGGTGGCCACCGTCAGCTCCCGGAGATCACGCAGGAGCTGGGCGCGCTCTGCGAGGCGCCCGTCCCGAAGGTAACGTTCGTCCCGCACCTGATCCCGATGACACGCGGCATTCTCGTAACGGCGTACGCGACGCTGCGCCGCGACTCGACGAACGATCAGCTCCGCGATGTCTACGCCGACTTCTACGCACCGTCGCCGTTCGTGCGCGTCGCCGAGGAGCCGCCGTCCACCAAGCAGACGCTCGGCACGAATCACTGCCTGCTCTACCCGATGATCGAGCCGGAGAACCGCCGGCTGATCGTCGTGAGCGCGCTCGACAATCTGATGAAGGGCGGCGCCGGCCAGGGCGTCCAGTCGCTCAACATCATGCTCGGCCTGGCCGAAGACGCCGGCCTGCGCGGCCTCGCGCTGTATCCATAGCCCATGTCCGCAGCAATGGGTCGGGCTATTCTCGTTGTAGAATTGGCTGTTTGTTTCGCCGTGACGGGCGTTGCCGTTGGAATTCTTACGTTGTTCGGGCTGCTCTTCGTTGATAACGAGAAGGTGGCATGGGCCGGATTCTTCGTATCGCTGACGGTGCTCTCGCGTAGCCTCGTCGTCATGCATCGCAATCCTCGACAAGCGTTCGCTCTTCTAGGCAGCGCTGTTGGCCTGTTTCTAGCTGTGTCTGTGTTCGCGATGATCGTCGGGAACTAGGCATGGAAGCGCCCCTGATAGAGGTGCCCGACGGCACGATCACCACGCCGCTCGGCTTCGTCGCCGGCGCGACGCACGCGGGCATCAAGTACCCGCAGCCGGACCGCCTCGATCTGACGCTGCTCTACTCGGAGCGGCCGTGCGCCGCGGCGGGCGTCTTCACACAGAACAGCTTCCGCGGTCCGCCGGTGCTGATCAGCGAGCGCAACATCGCGAACGGGCGCGCGCAGGCGATCATCGCGAACAGCGGCGTGTCGAACTCGCTCTTCGGCGAAGAGGGCATGCGCGCCGGCGAGGAGATGGCGGGCATCGGCGCCGAACACCTCGGCGTCGACGCGAACGACGTGATCATCGCGAGCACGGGCGTGACCGGCTGGCGGCTGCCCGTCGAGCGCATCCGTGAGGCCGCGCCGCACATCGAGCTGACGCGCGAGGGCGGCGCGTCGTTCGCGCGCGCGATCATGACGACCGACACGTTCCCCAAGCAAGCGTGCGTCCGCTTCGACGCGAACGGCACGACGTACACCGTAGCGGGCTGCGCGAAGGGCTCCGGCATGATCGAGCCGAACATGGCAACCATGCTCGCCTTCATGACGGCCGACGCCCCGGTCGCGGCCGGCGCGCTGCGTGCGCTGGTACGTGAGACAGCGGACGCGTCACTCAACATGCTCGTCATCGACGGCGACACCAGCCCGAACGACACGCTCGTCGTGCTCGCGAACGGTGCGGCCGGCGGTGACGAGATCGGCGCCGGTTCGCCCGCGCTGCCGCTGCTCTCCGCGGCGCTGCAGCACGTCGCGATCGCGCTTACGCGCCAGCTCGCGCGTGACGGCGAAGGCGCGAGCAAGCTGATCGTCGTGCGTGTCCAAGGCGCCGCCGGCGTAGACGACGCGCGCCGCGCCGCCAAGGCGATCGCGCGCTCGCCGCTCGTCAAGACGGCCATGTACGGCAACGACCCGAACTGGGGCCGCATACTCGTCGCGCTGGGTTACAGCGGCACGCGCGCCGAGGAGCCCCGCACATCGCTCTGGCTGCAGGAGACTGAAGTCTTCATCCGCGGCGCCGCCGTCGCGTTCGACGAAGCGGCGCTGAGCGCGGCGCTCGCCGTCGAAGAGGTCGCGGTCCGCCTCGACCTGGGCCTCGGCGCCGCCAGCGCCACCGCGTATACGTGCGACCTCACACCGGAGTATGTGCGCATCAACAGCGAGTACACGACGTAGCCGAATAGCCACAGATAACTCAGACGGCACAGATGACGAATTTGGCCACAGATTGACACAGATGAACACAGATACAGGCCGATTGCACAGCACGCTAGTGTGTCATTCCGGGCGCACCCGTGTGTCATTCTGAGCGAAGCGAAGAATCTGATGAGCATCGAGCACTCCGGAACCACAGCCCTCGTTCAAATGAATCGTTCCCCCTTCCCTTCAGGGAAGGGGGCTAGGGGGTTAGGTCGATAGCGTGTCCAACATCACCGTCGTCAAGCTCGGCGGCTCCACGCTCGGCCGGCACGACACGTCGCTGGACGATATAGCGGCGCTGTACAAGGACGGCCGGCGATTTGTCGTCGTACACGGCGGCGGCGCGACGATCAGCGAGTGGCTCGCGGTCCACGGCGTCGAGTCGCACTTCGTGCGCGGCCTGCGCGCCACCGACGCGCGCACGCTCGAGATCGTCGTCGCTGTGCTCTGCGGAGTCGTCAACAAGCAGCTCGTCGCGGAGCTGGCCGGGCGCGGCGCCGGCGTCATCGGCCTGTCCGGTGCCGACGGCGGCCTGATCCGCGCGCGCCGCTACGACCCGGAGCTCGGCTTCGTGGGCGAGG
>JBIOYF010000102.1:0-9698 GCA_044870035.1 Dehalococcoidia bacterium | reverse complement strand
AGCGCCGCCCGCCGGTTTCATCGAGCGCGTGGCGGACCTGGGCCCGCACGTCCTCGGGCGAACCGTGCAGGAGCGCGTGCCGCTCGTCGATGCCGCCCATGACGGCACGATCGGTCTTCTTTTGCGCATCGGCAAGCGAAAGGTTGCCCGGCGCGTGCATCGCCCAGTTGAACAGAGCGACCGGATAGTCAAGCAGCTCGGCGAGCATGTTGTTCGGCCGGCAGACGTGCAGCACGTTCATCGGCGCGCCCGCGACGGCGTCGAGGACGGGGCGATCGTACCGGCGGCCGAACGTGTTGTACTGGTCCAGCGTGAGCACGTCGCTTGTGGCCCACTCCGTCGTCGCGAAGAAGATGCCGTCCGCGCCGGCATCCAAGCAAGCGCGCGAGTAAGACGCGAGCGTCTCGGTGACCGCGTCGAGCGCCGCGTGAAGGGCGTCCGGCGCGTCCGTCATCCATCTGAGGACGGGGGCGCGGTCGTTTGCGAGCCGGCCAACGACAGAGAGCGGTGAGAAGACTGTCTGAACGAGCGGCAGATCGCCCAGTTCAGCCCGGACCATGCGGAACGCCTGGAGCTGCTCGGCGAACGCGCCCGCCGTGCCGTCGACCGGCCGGAGCTGCTCGAGGTCTGCCGCTTCGCTGAGCACCCACGCGACCGGCTCCGGGCCGCGCAGCGCGTCGTTTGAGGGACGGTAGCGACAGCCCCACGCCTCGGCGTAGTAGGTCGCGCGCGGGTTGACCTTCAGAAAGTCGTAGCCGAACGTCCGGACCGACTCGACCATTGCGGCGGTCAGCCCTTCGGCGGACCATTCGCGCAGGAAGTCGTGCCCCCAGAAGCCGGCCGGCGCGCGGTCGACGGGGTCGCCGTGCAGGGCGGCCAGCACTCGTTCGCGAGAGGTCATACCGGCCAAGAAGAGGGGTCCTTGTCGATTCTATGGTATTCGCGCTCAGATTCAGCCGAGAGGATCGCCATTAAGGGTTCTTTCTACCGACCGAACCTACCTATAGAGCCTAACACGAGAGCTTATCGGATGCCTATGCGCTGGCTGGTGAATCTATCCGGCCTCATCAATCGAGGCGCGCCGCCGGACGAGGCGGTGCGCAGCGCTCTGGCTTTCGTTCGGGGCGGCCTGGGCGCAACCGAAGTCTACTTTGCGTACGGCGATGACGTGACCTTCGGGCATTACGGTACGTCGGAAGAATTCCCCTTCGACGACGCGGCGGTCTGGAACATCCACCGCGACCTCACCTCGCGCAAGCAACCGTCGGTCTTCGACACACGCGATGGGCGCGTTGTCGACTTTCGAACGGCTACGACGCGGAAGCCGAGCGAATACCTGGCAGCCCTGATCCCCATGGGCAGCCTGGGAGAGATACTGCTCGCTAAGGGCCCCTGGGCGCGCGGTATCGGCGTACGACAGCTGCGCTCGCTGCAGACGGCCTTGCCGACACTCGCGCTGGTCCTGGAACGCCAGCTCGACGCTAAGCGAGCAGAGCGCCAGCGAGACCAGCTTACCGCGCTCGCGCAGATCAGTCGCGTACTCTCCGAATCCGCCGACATGGAGCAGGTGCTAACAGGCATGGCGAGCACGATCGCCACCGCGACGGGCTTCGACTACGTTACGATCGACCTGGTCGATCGGCAAGGCATGGTGACGCTTCGCTGCTTCAACCTGAGCCGGCCGGGCATAGAGGCATTTGCCGAGCGGTGGAAGCGAGGGGCAAAGCGGCCCGATGAAGTTCGCGCCGCCGTCCTTGAAACGCGCGAACACATGCTGTTTCCGGACGCTGCGAACGACACACGCCTCCCTGAGGCGGTCCGCAACTTCATGGCGCGGGCGTTGACGCGCTCAGTCGCCACGTTTCCGCTGCTGACGAAGGACGAGGCGCTGGGCGTCCTCACCGTCGCGTCGCACCGGCCGCAGGAGTTCTCCCAGGAGCAGGTGGACCTGCTGGAAGGGCTGGTGTCGCAGGTGGCGGCGGCCGTCAAAGGGATCAGCCTCTATCAGGAGCTGGCCGCGTCCCGGCGGCAGCTCCAGCGCCTAAACGAGCAGCTCCAGGAAAGCATGGGGATCCAACATCACCTCGCCCGCACCGACGCGCTGACGGGCATTCCGAACCGCCGCTCCGTGGACGAGGCGCTGGAATCAGAGTGCGCGCGCGCCACTCGCTACGAGCAACCGCTCAGCGTGGTGATGGCGGACCTAGACAACCTGAAGCTGATCAACGACCGTTACAGCCACGGCCACGGAGACGACGTGCTGCGCTTGACGGCACTCGTTGCGCGCGAAACGTGTCGCCTGGTCGACATGGTCGGCCGCTACGGCGGCGACGAGTTCGTCTTCGTGCTCCCTGCGACGCAGCTGGACGAGGCGGCCGCGCTCGCCGAGCGCTTTCGCGCGCGGCTGGCGGGCAGCGCCACGACGAACGGCGCCGGCGAGCCAATCGCCGTGACGATCAGCCTGGGGGTGGCGGAGTGGGACAAGGCGACGATGACCAACCCAACGAGCCTTATCGACCGGGCCGACGGAGCCATGTACGCGGCGAAGAACGCCGGCCGCAATCGCACGATGGTGGCCATGGGCAACGAGGCGCGCGCCGCGTAGGTAGGCTCTACGACACCGGCTGCGCGGACGCTTCTTCCGCAGCAGGCGCCGACAAGCGCACGAGGTCGATATCACCGAAGAGCGCGTCTTGCCGCGCGCTGAGCCGCAGGTCCTTGATCAGCTCAAGGACCGCTAGGAACGCGACGATCACCTCGAGGCGTGAACGACAGGCCGAGATGAACTTCCGAAAGCTGACGCGCTTCGATCTCCGGAGCAGTTTCGTGAGGCCATCGATCTTGTCCTCGACCGTGTACTCCGTGCGGTGCACGACGACCTCTTCCACCATCTCCTGGGGTTGCTTGGACAGCACCTCCTGAACGATCTGGAGCAGCAGATCGGCCGTGACGCCATCGAGGCCGCTGGGCACGGGCACGCCGGTGACGGGCGTCATGCGCGGGTAGGCGTGCAGCCCGCGCGCCTCCAGCTCCTTCAGCCAGCCGGCCGCTTCCTTGAACCGACGGTACTCGCGCAGGCGCCGGACCAGGTCGTCGCCCAGGTCCTCCTCGCCCTCTTCGAGCGGCTGCGGGCGCGGCAGCAGCGCGCGCGACTTGAGATAGATCAGCTTGGCGCCGATCGCGATGAACTCCGCGAGCGCGTAGGTATCGATCTGCTCGCCGGAGCGCAGGTAGGCGAGATACTGGTCGGTCACCTGGACGAGCGAGACGGCGGTGATGTCGAGCTGCTCGCGCTCGATCAGGTAGAGGAGCAGATCGAGCGGCCCCTCGAATACGGGCAGCTTGATCTGGAACGCGTCGGTCGCGGGCTCAGCGTCTAGGGTCATCGACGATAGGATAGCAGACTCGCGCGAGAAGCGACGCTTGACTGCGCGCTACTCTCGTCCGCGGGAGCGGCGGCGGGCGCGGGCGTGTGCGGTGAGCTCGACCTTGCGCGGCCGGATCGAGGCCGGGGTTACTTCCAGACATTCGTCCTGGCGGATGAACTCCAACGCCTGCTCCAGGGACAGTGTGGTCGGCGGCGTGAGCGTCACCGTGGCTTCCGAGGTGGAGGACCGCATGTTGGTCAGCTTCTTTTCCCGCGTTGGATTGACGTCGATATCCTCGGCGCGCGGCGTCTCGCCGACGATCATCCCTTCATACACTTCGACGCCCGGGCCGACGAACAACGTGCCGCGCTCCTCCAACCCCAGCAGCGCGTAGGCCGTGGTCGGCCCGCGACGGTCCGCCACCAGGCTGCCGGTTGACCGCGAGCGGAGCTCACCGTGCCACGGCTCGTAGCGTTCGAAGACGTGATGAAGCAGTCCCGTGCCGCGCGTCTCCATCAGAAATTGCGTATGGAAGCCGATAAGCGCCCGCGACGGCACCAGGTAGTCGAGCCGCACGCGGCCGCCGGTCCCGTGGTTCACGATCTTCTGCTGCTTGCCCTTTCGCTCCGCCATGAGCTGCGTGACGACGCCCAGGTACGCCTCGGGCACGTCCAGGGCGAGCGCCTCGACTGGTTCGTGGAGGCGCCCGTCGATCTCGCGCGTCACCACCTCGGGGCGGCCGACCGTCAGCTCGAAGCCCTCGCGACGGAGCGTCTCGACGAGCACGGCCAGCTGCAGCTCGCCCCGGCCCTGCACCGTCCAGGCGTCCGGCCTGTCGAGGGGCAGCACGCGGATCGAGACGTTGCCTATTTGCTCCGCCTCCAGCCGGTTCTTCAGGAGCCGGGCGGTGAGGAGCTTGCCTTCGCGGCCAGCAAGGGGTGACGTGTTGATCCCGATGGTGATCGAGAGGCTCGGCTCGTCGACGCGGATCACGGGCAGTGGCTGTGGGTCGTCCGGATCGGCCAGCGTCTCGCCGATTGTGATGTCGCTGAACCCGGCGACCGCGATGATCTCGCCGGGCCCGGCTGCGGCCGCGTCGATTCGCTCCAGCCCCTCCGTCACGTAAAGCTCGGCCACCTTCGCGAGCTCGATGTTGCCGTCGCGCCGGCACCAGGCCACCATCTGGCCGGCCTGGATCGTGCCCTGCACTACCCGGCAGAGCGCCAGCCGGCCGACATACGGCGAAGCGTCCAGGTTGGTGACCAGAGCCTGAAGACCGTGGCCCGGCTCATACGTCGGCGCGGGGATCCGCGAAAGCAGCACTGCAAACAGCGGACCCAAGTCCACCCCCGGTACGTCCGGGTCCAGCGACGCCTGTCCGGCGCGCGCGTTGCAGTAGACGATGGGAAAGTCGAACTGTTCGTTGTTGGCGTCGAGCTCGAGGAAGAGCTCGTAGACCTCGTCGACCACCTCTTTGATCCGCGCATCGCTGCGGTCGACTTTATTGATCACGAGGATGATCGGCAGGTGGGCCTCCAGCGCCTTCCGCAGCACGAAGCGAGTTTGCGGCAGCGGCCCCTCCGAGGCGTCGACCAGCAGGAGCGCGCCGTCGACCATGGTGAGGCCGCGCTCCACCTCGCCGCCGAAGTCGGCGTGGCCCGGCGTATCGACGATGTTGATCTTTACGTCGCCGTACCGGATCGCGGCGTTCTTGGCGAGGATGGTGATCCCCTTCTCGCGCTCGAGGTCGGTCGAGTCCAGTACGCGATCGGGAAGCACCGTCCGCGCGTCGATCTGGCCGGACTGGCGGAGCATGGCGTCGACCAGCGTGGTCTTACCGTGGTCGACGTGGGCGATGATCGCCACGTTGCGCAGATCAGCGCGTGACACGGTCAGGCTGCCTACGGCCCGGTCTGTATCTTCCGAAATGTCGACGGACAACTTCACTACTAGCTCCCTGCGGTCTCGTTACTTCGCACGAAGGCCGGGCTCATGGGCCCGGCCTTCGCCTTCACTTGCCCTTGCTTGTATTGTAACTGTTACGCGCGGGCAGGTTCTGCCACCGCCTGCTGCATCGGGTGGCCGACAGCCTGCGCGACGACCCGCGATTTCTCCATCAGCTCACCGAAGCGCTGGAAGTTGAGCGACTGCGCGCCGTCCGAGAGAGCGTGTTCCGGGCTGGGATGCACCTCGACCATGATCCCGTCCGCGCCAGCAGCGATGAGTCCCAGCGCTACCGGCACAACGAGCGACCACTTGCCTGTGCCGTGGCTCGGGTCGCCGATGACAGGCAAGTGGCTGATCTGCTTGATGTACGGGATTGCGTTGATATCGACCGTGTTGCGCGTTGCGTGCTCGAACGTGCGAATGCCGCGCTCGCACAGAACAACGTTGTGGTTGCCGGTGTTGAGAATGTACTCGGCGGCCTGGAGCCAATCATCGATCGTCGACGCGAGGCCGCGCTTCAGCATGACGGGCTTGCCCGTCTTACCGACTTCCTCCAGCAGGATAAAGTTCTGCGCGTTGCGCGTGCCGATTTGGAGCATGTCGGCGTAGGTGGCGACGAGCTCCACGTCCCGCACCGACATGATCTCGGTGACGACGGGCAGGCCTACCTCTTTGCCGGCCGCCGCCAGCAGCTTGAGCCCTTCGCCTTCCAGGCCACGAAAGCTGTAGGGGTTCGTCCGTGGCTTGAAGGCGCCGCCGCGCAATACGTGCGCCCCCAGCTGTCTGACCGCCTTCGCGGTGGCTACGACTTGCTCCTCGCTTTCGACGGCGCAGGGGCCGGCGATCATAACCGTTTTGCCTGAGCCGATCTCGGCCGAACCGACGCGGACGACGGTGTTCTCCGGCTGCGTCTCGCGGCCCGCGAGCTTGTAGGGCGTGCTGATCGGCACGGTGTCCTCGACGCCGGGCATGGTCTCGAGATCGTCGCTTAGCTCCGGGTAGATCCTGCCGACGACCGCAATCACCGTCCGCTCGACGCCGAAGATCGGATGTCCCTTCAGTCCGTTCTCTTCTAAGCGACGCATAATGCTATCGAGTTCCTCTTTGGTATGTCCCTTCTTCAGGATGACCATCATGGCGATTTCGCCTCCATCTCTTCTTGCTGTTGGACTCTATCCGGTCGGAGCGCTGTCGCCCCTCGCAGATAGATGTGTCTGAGCTCCTGCGGCGTCCGCTCCGTATTGACGTGGAGCAGGACGCGCAAGCACATGCCCAGGCTGCCCGGAACATCCATCTCGTGGCCGCACATCAGGGCTACGTTCGTCCAGCCCAGCTTGTTGGCCGCGACGGCGGGGAACTCGGCGTTAAGGTCGCGGGTGGTGGTGAACATCGCGCTGGCGACATCAGCGACATCGATGTCATTGGCGCGGATGAGCTCGATGAGGAGCTCGGTCGTGGCTTCTAGGATCGCCTCGGGAGTGTTGCTGTCGACCGTTGTGGCCCCGCGAATTCCTCGACAGCGCATGCTCATGGCGGCCGCGTCCCCTGTGCGTCCGGGTGCCGGCCTAGCGTCCAAAGACGCCGGCCAGGAGGCCAGACCCATACGCGCCGGCCGCGAGACCAGGCTCGTGGCTTGTTCGACAAGCAGCGCTAGATCCTAGCCTTCTTTCGGCCGGTGAGCACCTCCACATATTCCCGTACCTTCGCTCCTATTTCTCCTCGAGGCGAACCCTCGATGACGTCTACGATAGCGCTACCGACGATCGCCGCTTCGGCCTTGCCCCGGAGCGCTTCGACGTGCTCCGGCCGCGAGATGCCGAACCCGACGGCGAGCGGCAGCTCCGTCTGCCTTCGCACCCGGCCGAGGAACGCCCCGAGCTGTTCGGGGAGCGCCTCGCGGGCGCCCGTCACTCCGGCCACGCTCACGCAGTAGACGAAGCCGGAGGCTTCCTTCGCCGCGAGAGCGATCCGCTCGTCCGTGGACGTCGGCGCCAGGAGCGGGATGAAGTTCAGCCCATTCTCGCGGCAGCCAGCCGCGAGCTCCTGCGCTTCGTCCGGCGGCACATCGACTGCGATCAGGCCGTCGACGCCCGCCGCGACGGCGTCCCGGATGAACGGATCCTGCCCGTAGGCAAGGATTGGATTGTAGTATGTCATAACGATCAACGGGATGACAACCCCCTCTCGGCGCAGCTTCCGGACCAGTTCGAGGACGCCTTTGGCGGTCACGCCATTCTCGAGCGCCCGGTAGCTGGAACGCTGGACGCTGACGCCGTCCGCCATCGGGTCGGAGAAGGGGATCCCCAGCTCGATGGCGTCCGCGCCGCCTTCGACGAGGGCGCGGACCAGACCGGGCGTGGAGTCGCGCTCGGGGTAGCCGGCCGTGATATAGGCCACCAGCCCCACCCGCCCCTCCGCCCGGGCAGCGTCGAGCGCGCTCTCGATCCGCCCGCCGCTCACGACGTGTTTCCTGCCACGGCGATGAGCACGAAGCTGATCAGATTGAAGAGCAGGTGGGCGCCGACGTTCGTCCAGAGCGATCCCGTGCGGTAGTAGAGCCAGGCGAAGAACATGCCCACGAGCGTGAACGGCACGATCAGGCCAACGGTGTTTCCGGACTGTACGTGAAACGCCGCGAAGATGAAGCCGCTGAGCGCCATCGCCCAGAACACGCCGATGTTCTTGATCAGTCCGGCGAAGATGAACGCGCGAAAGAAGATCTCCTCGGCGAGCGGCGCCGTGATCACCAGCGCCACGCCGGTGAGCGGCAGCACCGCCCTGTTATCGAACAGGTCCTTGATATCGTCCTGCTTGGGCACTGCGTCTTCGCCGCCGATGCTGGACAGCACGACGCTGTAGGCGATAATCGCCACATATGCGCTCACGGCTCCCACGAACGGCAGCCACCAGTGCTCGCGGTCGAGCGGGCGCAGGCCCAGCCCGCTCCAGCCCGTTCGATAGCGCACCAGCGCGAAGAGGAGCGGCACGCCGACGAAGATACCGTCCAGGAGAACGATCTGCAGCACGAGGTTCGCGATGATCTCGCCGGAGGTGAGGTCGGCTGGCTCGCCGTTGGCGATGATGAAGGCGAGCGAGGACGCCCAGAGAAACACCGGGACGGTAAGAGCTACGAGGATCGCCGGAATGCCCCACGGCTTCTCGGGCACTCCTACAGGGGCAGTACGAGTCATTTGCGCTGGCATCTGCACGGAAGGCGCGCCTCTCTGCACCATTGTCGCCAATTGAGGCCGGAAGGAGTAGCCTACTCGCCCAGGACGAAATGCTTCGCGACGCTGAGGAACTCGTCGAGCTGGTCGTGGTGGACCCAGTGGCCGGCATCGCCGATCGTGACCGAGCGGTAGTCGTGGAAGGCGCTGGCGCGGCCGTCCTTCTCGGGATCGCCGGCCCAGCTCTCCTCGCCGCGGACGAGGAGCACGGGGCAGCGGATCTGGTTCCAGAGCTCGCGCGCGTCCTGCACGTTGAACTCGTACGGCGAGTGCATGCGGACGTAGTTGTCGAACTTCCACGTGTACGTGCCGTCCGCGTTCTGCTTCGCGCCGTGGACGGTGAGGTGGCGCGCCATCTCCTTCGTGAGGTGGGGGTTCTCTTCCTCCATGCGCTTGACTGCGGCATCGATGGTGGGGTAGTTGCGCGGCTTGCGGCCTTCCAGGTTACGCATGTGACCAATCCACTCGCGCATGCGCACAAAGGCCGTCCGGCGCTCCATGATCGGCGGGCCGAGTCCCTCGATCGAGACGACCTTGAGCACGCGGTCTGGAAAGACGCCGGTGTACTGCAACGCAATGCCTCCACCGAGCGAGTGGCCGATGATCGTGAGCGGATCGCGGTCGATCATGTCCGCGAGCGCGGCGATATCGAGGACGAAGTCGGGCATGCTGTACTGCCCGCCTATCGCCCAGTCGCTATCGCCGTGGCCGCGCAGGTCGGGCGCGTACAGGCAGTAGTGCTCGACGAGCGAGTCGGCAACGGCGTCCCAGTTGCGGGCGTGGTCGCGCCCGCCGTGGATCAGCAGACAGGGCGGCTTGCGTTCGTCGCCCCAGACGACGTAGTGCAGCCGCAGTCGCTGCGAGTTGTAGTAGCGAGATTCTGGTTCGATTGCTGTATCCCCTACGGTGGCGCGAGGCTCTTCGCCATATAGATGTCTGGCTTGCCGAACCCGTTCGCGTCCGGCACGACACCCACGATAACGTATCCCAGCTTCTGGTAGAACTCGTACGGATGGCCGCCGGGGTTGCGGATCGCCGCTGCTTGCTGCGCAGCGGTCTCACCCGCCGACGCAAGGTCGACGATGCGCATCAGGCCAGGCTGACGCCGAGCGCCTTGGCGACGGTGTCCATGTCCTTGTCGCCGCGGCCGGACAGA
>JBIOYF010000101.1:0-3355 GCA_044870035.1 Dehalococcoidia bacterium | reverse complement strand
CGGTCGGCGTCGCCGTCGGTGTTGGCGTGTCCGTCGGCGTGCTCGTCGGCGTCGCCGTCGGTGTCGGCGTGTCGGTAGGCGTGCTGGTGGGCGTCGCCGTCGGCGTCGGTGTGTCGGTAGGCGTGCTCGTCGGCGTCGCCGTCGGTGTTGGCGTGTCCGTCGGCGTGCTGGTAGGCGTCGCCGTCGGCGTGGCTGTGCTTGTCGGTGTCGCGGTAGCCGTGGCGGTCGGCGTCTGCTCTCCTTCGTCGATCTGGATCTGGTTGTCCCTGCCGCCGATGCTTGTGTGAGTGTCCCCGCAGAACTCGGTGTCGGCCGGCTCCTTCAGGCAGACGTACTTGATGTGGAAGGGCGCTCCCGAGACGCTGCCCGCGCCCAGCCCCGAGCCCCAGGCACCGGGCCCTACTGCGAGGTGCGTACCAAACCAAATCCCGATGAGTGTGTCGTCGGCCGACGTCGTAAGCGTGAGATGAATGCGGACGGCGCTGTCCAGACACGTGTTGGTGTTCGTACAGTCCGGGTCGGTGTCGGGTATGTGGGATTCGTCCGGGCTCTCTTCGCCGTCAGCCGGACCGCCATCTACCGCGTCCGGAAACACCGCTGATGCAGCGATGCTGGTGCACGCCGGCACGCAACCCACCCGTATGCTGCGGCTCGCCGGCGTCTCCTTGGCCGAGACGAGGTCGAACGCATCGGATGGAATGGTCATGAGCTGGGTGTTCGCGTCCGGGCCTGAGAAGAGGCTGGGGCAGTCCGTCCCGACGAAGCCGCTGCCTGCCGTCGGCAGGTCCCCACACTCGTTCAGCTCGGAAGCGCCGGCAGCCATCGTCTGGTCGACGTTGGTCAGGAAGTCAAAGGCGTACTCGCTACCCTTGCTGAAATCGTATTCGAAGCCCAGGGTATGCGTGCCGGTATCGTCCAGCACGTTGAACAGGCGTTGCGGCACGCCATCGCCCTCGGCAAACGCCGACTGGCCCGCGTTGATGCCGCCGGAGACCCATTCGCAGTTGTCCTTCACATTATTGTTGTCACTGTCGTTGCGGCACTGCGTCCAGTCGACAAATCCGTCGGTAAATGTCGTGCTGGCAATGACGTACGACCCGTTGGCGCTATAGACCTCGACGAGGAAGACGCCTCTCATGCCAACGAGCTGGTAGTCGTACGAAAGGGTGCCCTTCCCGTTGACGGTCACCGTGGTCGAGTCGACGCCGCCGTCAGGTCGGGTGATCAGCAGTGGAAGCGTCTGGCCAACATAGCCGTCGAAGCCACAACCATCGACGTGCACCGTCTCCCCGGGCGCGTAGTCCGGCTTGTCGGTAACGATCTTCGGCAGATATGCCGATGTGGAACAAAGCGAACCCGCATCCGACCGGTCACGGACCGCGGAGAACGCGATGATGATTACGGCAAGAAGGCCAACGCCCAGCGTCAGCTGCGTGAGAGCGCGCCCGTTGTCTCGCCAGAGATGCCCAACGTTAAGGATCGCCTGTCCCCACCCTCCAGCCGCCCATCTCTAACGGGCGCCTAGCCGATTCGTTCCTTTGTGGTGCGGCAATGCTGTGCGGGAGGGCGCAGCGCCGGACCACCAGCACAGCCACTATACCACTTCTTATGGCAATTTTGTAAGTGCCAGCGTATCAAAAGTGTAAACTCTAATTCGGCGTCAACAGCGTCGTTTCAGGTGGGGTGGTGGCCGGTCTGATTTCGGCTGACCCGGGCTCAGGTGGTTGGTGGCCCCTATTCGAGCGGTCTTGCTATACTGGTCGCCACCTCTCCCCGCCCCAGGCGGGGAAGGGAGAAGGAGCCGAACGATGCCCGAACGCATGGCCTACTTCCGAGGTGGCTTCATGCCCCTGGCCGAGGCGAAGATCGGCATCATGACGCACGCCTTCCTCTACGGCACCGCCTGCTTCGAGGGCATCCGCGGCAACTGGAACGGCGACGACGACACGCTCTACCTCTTCCGCGTCAAGGAACACTACCAGCGGCTGCGCCGGAGCTGCGCCGTTCTGCGCATCAACCTGCCCTATACCGACGATGAGCTCTGCGACCTCACCAGCGAGCTGGCCGCCCGCGCCGGCTTTACGGAGGACATCTATATCCGCCCCATCGCCTACAAGAGTGAAGAAGCGATCGGCCCGCGCCTGCACGACATCGCCGACGACTTCCTTTGCTTCGTCATAGCCTTCGGCGCGTACCTGGACGACTCGGGCATCCGCTGCATGACCTCCACCTGGCGTCGCGTCGACGACCTCGGTATCCCGGCGCGCGCCAAGGTGAACGGGCTCTACATTAACTCCGCGCTCGCCAAGACCGAGGCGCTCGAGAACGGCTTCGACGAGGCGATCATGCTGGACGACCGCGGCCACGTCTCCGAGGGCAGCGGCGAGAACATCTTCATCGTCCGCGACGGCAAGCTGATCACGCCGCCGCCTTCGGACAACATCCTGGAGGGCATCACGCGCGACAGCGTCATCACTCTCGCGCGCGACGAGTTCGGCATCGAAACCGTCGAGCGGTCGATCGACCGCAGCGAGCTCTACGTCGCCGACGAGTGCTTCATGACCGGCACCGCGGCGCACCTCACGGCCGTCATCGAAGTCGACCGGCGGCCCGTCGGCGCCGGCGTGCCCGGCGACATCACCAAGCGCCTGCACGAGCGCTACTACGACGCGATGCGCGGCCGCGAAGAGAAGTACGCCAAGTGGCTCATCGCGGTGAAGCCGCAGGTCGCCGGCCGGCAGGGCGTCAAAGCCTAGCATGTTCTCCGACCTGCAACCCCCGCGCGCGGTCGGCGTGATGATCGGCGCCGGCATCAGCGCCTGGTGCTTCCTGCTCATGGGCCTGCTGCTCTGGCGCGGCTCGGCACAGGACATCGGTATGGCATCGTTCGGGGCCTACGTCGCAGCAGCGCTCTTCTTTGCCCTCGGCTGCTTGTTCGCGTACTGGACGTACGCCTGCCTGACCCTGCGCTACCACTTCGACCGCAACGGCCTGACGATCCGCTGGGGTGACATTCGCCAGCACATCCCGATCGACCGCATCGAGGCGCTCATCCCCGGCCGGGACCAGCCCGAGCCGAAAGTCTCCGGCGTCAGCTGGCTCGGCCACCACGTCGGCCACGCGAAGGTCGGCGCGCTGGGCGACGTCATGTTCTACGCCACCCACAACTCCCACGAAGAGCTGCTCTACGTCGTCACCGCCGCCGGCACGTACGGCATCACGGTCAAAGACGAGGCGCGTTTCGCGGAAGACCTGGAGGGGCACCAGCGCATGGGCCACGTCGTGTCATTGCCGCAGGTGACGGAGCGTCACTCGATCGCCGCGCAGCCCTTCTGGTACGACCCGATCGCGCAGG
>JBIOYF010000100.1:0-13181 GCA_044870035.1 Dehalococcoidia bacterium | reverse complement strand
CCTGCTCGCGTCGATCATCAAGGAGGACGTCGGATGACGCAGCCCGTGCGCACGCTGCTCTTCGGCCTCGGCGCGATCGGCGTCGGTATCGGCCGGTTCGCGGCGCAGCGCGAGGACGTCGCGCTGGCCGGCGCGATCGATAGCGCGCCCGACAAGGCGGGACGAGCGCTCTACGACGTGCTCGAAGTCGCGGCTGCCGGCCGGCCGGACCCGCCCGTGTTCGGCGACGTTTCGCAGGCCTTCGCCGAAACGAGGCCGCAGGTCATCTTGCACGCCACCGGCTCCTACTTGCCCGACGTGCTGCCGCAGCTCATCGCCTGCGCGGCGTCCGGCGCGAACGTGATCTCGACCTGCGAGGAGCTCTCCTACCCCTGGCGCCGTCACCCGGAGCTGGCCAAGCAGCTCGACGCCGAGGCGAAGGCGAACAGTGTCACCGTCCTGGGCACCGGCGTCAATCCGGGCTTCGTCATGGATACGCTCGCCGTCGTGCTGAGCAGCGTCTGCCAGCAGGTGCGTCACGTGCGCCTCACGCGCATCGTGGACGTGTCGAAGCGGCGCGAGCAGCTCCAGCGCAAGGTCGGCGTCGGCCTCACCCTCGCTGAGTTCCAGGCGAAAGTGGACACAGGACGCTTCGGGCACGTCGGGCTGGAGGAGTCGTGCCGGCTCATCGCCGAAGGCCTCGGCTGGCGCCTCGACACGCTCGACGAAACGATCGAGCCGGTGGCCGGCGCGGACGGTAACGCCACAGGCATCCGTCAGACCGCGACCGCCACCGTGAACGGCCGCACCGTGATCGACGCGCTTGTCGAGATGTCGATGAACGCCGAACGCCCGCGCGACGAGATCGCGATCGATTCTACCCCGCCCGTGCGCATCGTCATCGAGCCCGGCGTCATGGGCGACACGGCGACAGCCGCGATCATCGTCAACGCCATCCCGCGCGTCATCGCGCACGCGCCGGGACTAATCACGATGCTCGATCTGCCGCCGGTCGCCGGCAGGGGCGTGATTGCATGACATCGATCCTGGAGCGCTACGAAGAGCTGCACCCGACCTCGCGCCGGCTCCACGAGCGCGCGGCGCATCTGTTCCCGGACGGCGTTACGCACGACATCCGCTACTTCCCGCCCTTCCCGCTCTACGTCGATCGCGCCCAGGGCGCCCACAAGTGGGACGTCGACGGCAACCGCATCGTCGACTACATCCTCGGCCACGGCGCGCTGCTGCTCGGCCACAACCACCAGGCCGTGCAGGAGGCGGTCGCCTGGCAGCTCGAACGCGGTACGCACTACGGCGCCTCGCACGAGCTGGAGATCCGCTGGGCCGAACGCGTGCAGCAGCTGATCCCGTCCGCCGAAGTCGTGCGCTTCACCAGCTCCGGCACCGAAGCCACCATGATGGCCGTGCGCCTCGCGCGCGCCTTCACCGGCCGTAAGACGCTGCTGCGGTTCGCCCAGCATTTCCACGGCTGGAACGACAACGTCGTCGGCAGCCCGCCCCCGGAGGCCGTCCACCCGCGCGCCCTCGGCGTCCCGGACGAGACGCTGTCGAACGTCGTCGTCATCCCGCAGAACGATCCCGATCTCTTGCGCCAAACGCTGCGCGAGGAGGAGATCGCAGCGGTGATCCTGGAGCCGACCGGCGCGTCGTGGGGCTCGCTGCCGCTCGACCCCGAGCTGCTGCCGCTCCTGCGCGAGGAGACGCGCGCGGCCGGCGCGCTGCTCATCTTCGACGAAGTGATCACCGGCTTTCGCGTCGCGCCCGGCGGCGTCCAGGCCGCCACCGGCCTAACGCCCGATCTGACGACGCTCGCCAAGATCCTCGCCGGCGGCCTGCCGGGAGGCGCCGTTGTCGGCCGTCGCGACGTGCTCTCGCTGATCGAGTTCTCCGGCGGGAGCCGCGGCGACTTCGGGGGGCGCGTGCCGCATCCGGGCACCTTTAACGCCAACCCGCTGTCCGCCGCAGCCGGAAGCGTGGCCCTAGGCGTCGTCGCGACGGGCGAGCCAAACACGAAGGCGAACGATCTCTGTGGCTCGCTCGTCCGCCAGCTGAACGCCGCGATCCGCGACGAAGGCGTCGCCGGCTGCGCCTATGGCCAGGCGTCGATGTTCCACCTCGTTATCGGCGCGGACTGCCCGCCCCCTGTCGACGGCTTCGCCTGGAACTGGCAGGGCAAGCCCGGCTCGCGGCTCCCCCAAATGTCGCTCGATGCCTTCTGGGCCCTCCGGCGCGGCATGCTGAACGAAGGCATCGACCTGATGGGCGCCGGGGGCATGCTCTCAGCTGCCCACGAGGCTTCTGACCTGGACCAGGCCGTGGAGGCGTTCCGGCGCACGCTCCGCAGCATGAAGTCCGAGGGCCTCGTATAGCTAGCTCGTTATGTCATCTTGGCCCTCTGGCCCCCTGCTCAACATCGGTAATTTCCCCTATGTCCCCTTCGCGTTTCCCTGCCCCGGCCGATACTGGAATTGGAAGTTAGTATTCGTGCCCGATAACGGCAAACCGCTCGAAAGGGTGGGGCGCAAAGCGTAGGGCCTACCGCTCTAGAGTGAGCTAGGGCTGCCGCGCTACCGAAGGCACGTCCAGCTGTGAGGTTTGGACGGTGTCCGGTAACTCGTTAGCTCTCCAGGCTTCTCTCAGCGCCGCCGATCGCGAGCCTTCCTCCCCCGACGCCCAGGCGACCGTCCCCAAGCTGCGGCAGGAGCGCTACGGCGGGTCGAACGCATTCCTCTGGCTCATCGCCGTACTGGTCGGCGTCCTCGCCGGCTGGACCATCGGAGGCAGCCACCTTCTAGGCGAACGCGTCAACGACACCATCCAGGCGGGCGGCATCTTGGTGGCGGGCACGTGCGGTCTCATGATCGGTGCGCACATCCGGCGCCGTAGCATTCGCGTAGAGCGCGCCTACTCCGCCCACCTCGAAGAGCTCAGCCAGCGCCTGCGCAGTCTGGCCTATCACGATTCGCTCACGGGTCTCTACAACCACCGCTACTTCTACGAGCAGCTCGATCACGAAGTGGAGCGCGCTCAGCGCTACGGCCGCCCCGTCTCCGTCATGCTGCTCGACCTCGATCACTTCAAGGCCGTCAACGACACGTACGGACATCTCATGGGCGACAAGCTGCTTAGCCTCGTCGGACAGATCATCAAGGACCAGATGCGCAGCTCCGATATCGCCGCCCGCTACGGGGGCGATGAGTTCGCCATCATCCTGCCGGACACTCCCCGCGCAGCCGCCAAGGCGACGGCAGAGAAGCTGGCGCGCGCGATCGCTACCGGCCGGGCTAGCGCCGCCGCGCTGAGCGAAAATCTGCCGCTCAGCGCATCGTACGGCGTGGCCTGCTGCCCGGACGATGCGCGTAGCGTCTCCGAGCTGCTCCAGCTCGCCGACGACGATGTCTACGCCGGCAAGAAGCGCACCATCCCACCGTCCATGCGTCCGGCCGGTGCACGTTAGCCTTCGCCCGCGCGCGTTTTCGCGCTCGGCGAGACTTCGTTGTCCGCCCCAATGCACCGTGATAGACTGAACTGCCCGCGGCCCGGCCGCATCTAAGGCCCACAGGACGAACGCCATGCGCATGTATCGAGCGGCTGTTTGGACCGTGGGAGCGCTGCTCACAGCACTCCTGTTTGCTCTCGTCTATACTCTCGGCTACGTCTCCAACGACGGCGCCAGGATCCGCGCGCAGGGACCCTCCCAGATCAACACCAACGGCGGCAACGTCGACTTTGGCACGCTCCAGCAGATCGTGGGCATCCTGGAGCGCGACTACTTCAGCCGCGAACAGCTCGACGAGCAGGCGCTCTACGAGGCCGCGATCCGCGGCATGCTGGACAGCCTGACCGACAGGGGCACCTTCTACGTCGACCCGACGACAAATCAGACAAGCACCGGGCCGACCGGTAGCTTCGAAGGCATCGGCGCCACGGTCAGCGAACAGAACAACCAGATCGTCATCATCTCGCCCTTCCCGAACAGCCCCGCCGAGCAGGCCGGCGTGAAGGCCGGCGACGTCATCCTCTCCGTCGACGGCGAATCGACGCAAGGCTGGCCCGTCGACAAGGCTGTGCTCAAGATCCGGGGCGACAAGGGAACAAAGGTCACGCTCTCCATCAAGCACCTGGACGGCTCGACCGCCGACATCACCGTCACACGCGACGAAGTGCACGTGAACAGCGTAAGCACCGATCCGCCCGGCGGCGCTCTGCGCGACGCGACCGGCGCCGAAGTGACCGACCTCGCCTACATTCGCATCGCGGAGTTTACAGAGCGCACGCCAGAGGAAGTGCTGGACGCCCTTCAGAATGTCGAGAGCAGCGGCAAGACAGGACTCATCCTCGACGTTCGCGTCAACCCCGGCGGCCTCCTCCAGGAAACCATCGATACGTCGGACCTCTTCCTCGATAGCGGCGTCATCCTGATCGAGCAGGACCGCGACGACAACGAGACGTTCTACCGCGCCAAACCCGGCGGCCCGGCGACGCAGATCCCGATCGTCGTCCTCGCCGACGAGTTCAGCGGCAGTGGCGCGGAGGTGCTGACGGCTGCGCTGCACGACAACGGCCGGGCCACGGTGATCGGCGAGACCACTTACGGCAAGGGCTCCGTGAACATCTCCCAGCCTTTGGGCGATGGTGGCGCGCTCTACGTCACCATCCGTTACTGGCTCACCCCGAAGGGCGTCCAGATCGACGAAGTAGGTATCTCGCCGGATATCTACATCACCCCAGGGCCGCTGGACCCGGCGTACGATCCGACCGACGACAAGCAGATCGCCGCCGCCATCGCCCAGCTGCGCGGCCAGCCCATCACCTCCCAGCCGACGCCGGTGCCCACCACCCCGGCTGCCCGGTAGAGCGCGGCGCCATGGCCATCCAGCAGGTGGCCGTCAACCGCAGGGCCCTCCACGACTACGAAGTCCTCAAGCGCATCGAGGCCGGGCTTGTGCTCATGGGCAGCGAGATCAAGTCGATCCGCCAGGGCCGCGTCAACTTACGCGAAGGCTACGCCCGTCCCGACCGTGGCGAGCTCTGGTTGCTGAATGTGCACATCTCGCAGTACACGCCCGCCGGCCCGCTGGGCCACGAAGCCACGCGCAAACGCAAGCTGCTCCTGCACAAGACGCAGATCCGGGAGCTGTCCCGCGCGCTGGAGGAGCAGGGCCTCACGCTCATCCCGCTGCGTCTGTACCTCAAGGAGGGCCGCGCCAAGGTCGAGCTCGCCCTCGGGCGGGGCCGCAAGCGCTACGACAAGCGCGCCGCCATCGCCAAGCGTGACGCCCAACGGGAAGTCGCGCGGGCGCTTCGCCGCAAGGGCTGAGCCGCTCGGGGTAGGCATCCGCCTGCGGGCGGGAGGGGCTGGGAGAGGAACCCCTCTGGGCGGGTGGGTGGGCAACGTCAGCTGTTCTTGGCCGGAGCGGCAGCGCATCGGCTTTGACCACCGAGAGCCTCGCAGGGACGATCTCCTCATTCTTCGAGGGCAACGGGGCGGGGGCGGGGAAGGGCAAAGGGAGAGGAACTCCTCCGGATTGGTGAGCTGGCAAGGTCCGGGTCCTTGGCCGAGCCGCAGCGCTCCCGATTGACGGCCCACCGGGCGTTCTGCTAGATTGGCCCCAGGAAAGGAGGTGATGCGAATGCATAGTCAACGTTCCAAGGCCGCCGGTCCGTTAGCATTCGAATCGGAGGTGTTCGCCTCCTAACCGCTACGGCCTGACGGCCTTGGCACACAAAGCGCCATCCTTCCCGAACGGAAGGGTGGCGCTTTTCTTTCTCCTATGCGATGATCCCCCCGCCTTGACCGACCAGCTCGACCTCGACCGTCTCCAGTCCTTGCTCCAAACCGAGTTTCTCGGCCGGCGCGTCTTCTACGAGCCATCTACACCCTCCACCATGGACATCGCCGCACGCGAAGCGCAGGCCGGCGCTCCGGAAGGCGCCATCGCCCTCGCGGAGGAGCAGACCGCCGGTCGAGGCCGCATGGGCCGGTCCTGGGTCTCGCCGGCCGGCGTCAACCTCTACTTCACGCTCATCCTCCGCCCCACACTCGATCGGCTGCGCTACCTCTCCGTCATCGCGCCGCTCGCCGTCTGCCAGGCGATTGAAGAGACGACGAACCTGCTGCCGCGCATCAACTGGCCGAACGACATCGCCATTAACGGCAAGAAGGTCTGCGGGGTGTTGACGCAGTCGGAGATCGCCGACGGCGCCGTGCTCTACGCGCTCATCGGCATCGGCATCAACGTCAACATAGACGTCGCGGCGCATGAAGAGATCCGCGCCATCGCGACCAGCCTGCGCGCGGAGCTTGGCCGCGAAGTCTCGCGCGAGGAGGTGCTCGCCGCGACGCTAAACCACATCGAGGCGCTCTATCAGGCGCTCCGCCGCGCCGAAGTCATCTCGATCGCGTGGAAGCACCGCCTCGATACGCTCGGCCAGCACGTGCGCGTCTCCGCCCCCGACGGCGTCGTCCTCGAACAGGGCGTGGCCGTCGACGCCGACTCCGACGGCTCGCTCATCCTCCGCCGCGACGACGGCTCCCACGTCCGCATAGAAGCCGGCGAAGTCACGCTTCGAGAGAGCTAGATCTCAGGGCTAGCTGGAATGTTGGGCCTGAAGGGGGCTGCTCGCCCCGCCATGACGTGTGCCCACTCGCTGGTAAACTGAGCGCGAGTTAGGCGGCGCGTTCGCCGCCATGGAGGACAGCGTGCACAAGGCGGGCCTCCTAGTCCTTTTGCTCCTCACCGGACTGCTGGCGACCGCCTTGCTGGCGCCTAGTCGTGCAGCCTTGGCATCTCCCTTGACCGGCATAGCCGCCGTCTCAGCCGGAGGCGACCACACCTGCGCTCTCACTGTGGCGGGCGGGGTCAAATGCTGGGGCGACAACGACCACGGCCAGTTGGGAAACGGGACGAACGAGACCAGCCTGAGACCGGTGGAAGCATCGGGGCTGAGCTCAGGAGTCGCTGCCGTCTCGGCCGGGAGCGACCACACCTGCGCCCTCACCATGGCGGGCGGCGTCAAGTGCTGGGGCGGTAACTTCTCGGGCCAGCTTGGCGACGGCACGAGCGCCGGGCCAGAGACATGTACGGTTGGCGCTACGTCCTACGCCTTCGCCTGTAGCACAACCCCCGTGGACGTGACCGGGCTGTCCAGCGGCGTCGCCGCCATCTCTAGCGGAGACAGGCACACCTGCGCCCTCACCAGCGCGGGTGGCGTCAAGTGCTGGGGCGCCAACTTCGCGGGCCAGCTCGGCGACGGCACGAGCACAGCGCCAGAGACGTGTACGGTTGGCGGCGCTTCCAACGCCTGTAGCACAACGCCCGTGGACGTCACCGGGCTGTCCAGCGGAGTCGTTGCCGTATCCGCCGGGCCCGGCCACACGTGCGCCCTCACCATGGCGGGCGGGGTGAAATGCTGGGGCACCAGCTTCTCAGGCAAGCTTGGCGAAGGCAGCACAACGCCGGTGGACGTCTCCGGCCTCACGAGTGACGTAGCCGCGATCTCCGCTGGCGGCTACCACGCCTGCGCCCTCACCACGGGAGCCGGCATCAAGTGCTGGGGAGACAACAGCATCGGCCAGCTCGGTGACCGCCGGGCCTGCGGAGATGCCTTCTGCGCATCCCCGGTGGACGTAACCGGCCTGAGCAGCGGTGTTGCCGCCGTCTCCACCGGCATCTTCCACACGTGCGCCCTGACGGTGGCGGGCGGGGTGGAGTGTTGGGGCTACAACGGCGCCATCAGGGGCGACGGCAGCACTACCCCCGTGGACGTCTCGGGGCTGACCAGCGGCGTCGCTGGCATCTCCGCCGGAAGCTTCCACACCTGCGCCCTCACCACGGCGGGCGGAGTCAGGTGCTGGGGCGCGAACGGCGCCGGCCAGCTCGGCGATGGCACAACGACGAATCACACCACTCCAGTCGACGTAGTGGCAATGCCTCTCGGCGACGGGAACTGCGATGGTTATGTGAATGCTATCGATGCACTGCTGATCCTGCAGTACTCAGCGGGTTTGCAGGGTATCCCCGAACTGCCGCCACCGCTAATCTGCCCGGAACAAGCAGATGTGAACAGCGATGGTCGCATAAACGCGGTCGACGCGGCGCTTGTGCTCCAATACGGAGCTGGGCTCATCCCGGCGCTGCCGGCCTAATCGCGCCTAATCCCGGACCATGCCGCGCACTTCAGTGCGCGGTACTCATATTCTTCGCGCTCGCCTAGGTCGCGCCCGTGGGCGGCGGCGTAGCGGGAGTGGCGCCCGCGCTCGGGCCGCCGGTCTCCGCGATGCGGGCGGCTTGCGCTGCCTGGACGCTCGGCAGGAACGCCGCGATCAGATCGACCGGCACCGGAAAGATGATCGTGCTGTTCTTCTCGGTCGCGATCTCCGAAAGCGTCTGCAGCACGCGGAGCTGGAGCGTGCCGGGCTGGCTCGCGATCACGCGGCCGGCCTCTGATAACCGCTGGGCGGCCTGGTACTCGCCCTCGGCGTTGATCACCTTGGCGCGGCGCTCGCGCTCCGCCTCCGCCTGGCGCGCCATCGCGCGCTGCATCCCCTGCGGCAGCTCGACGTCCTTCACCTCGACGACGGTCACCTTCACGCCCCACGGTTCGGTCTGCTCATCGATGATCTTCTGCAGGCTCTGGTTGATCTGCTCGCGCTCGGAGAGCAGCTCGTCCAGGAGCGACTGCCCCAGCACGCTGCGCAGCGACGTCTGCGAGATCTGGGAGGTGGCGCGGATGTGGTCCAGCACCTTCACCACGGCGTCCTCCGGGTTGAGCACGTGGAAATACACGACGGCGTTCACTTTCACCGTGACGTTGTCGCGCGTGATGCACTCCTGGCTTGGCACATCCATCGTCACCGTGCGCAAGTCGACCTTCACCATGCGCTCGACGATCGGCAGGATGAAGAACAGGCCCGGCCCTCGTGCGCCGACGAGCCGGCCCAGCCGGAAGATCACGCCTCGCTCGTACTCCTGCACAATGCGGATGGCGTATGCGTAGAAGAAAAAGCCCCACGGCGGGATGAGCAAGAAGAACGCCAGTCCCGTCAGCATCACCCGTACAAACCGTTCCATAGCTATGCTCCTTCTTTGCTCTGCCCCGCCGCAGGATCCTTACGAACCGTGAGCCTGAGACCTTTCACCGATGTTACGCGAACGCGCTCCCCTTGCGATACCGGCGCGTCGTCGGCCGTCGCGCGCCAGCGGGCGCCGTCGAAGAAGACGAAGCCCTCCGGATCGAGCGGCGTGCGCGCTACGGCGACGCGCCCGACCAGGGCCTGCGCGCCCATGTAGGCCGGCGCCCGCCTGGTGCGCAGCGCCGCCGAGACGACGCTGAAGAAGAAGAGGCTGATGAAGATCGACATGCCGATGACCAACCAGCGGTTCACCTGGAAGTCGGAGTCGCTGCTGCTCGTTAGGATCAGCCCGCCGAAGATCAGCGCGATGACGCCGCCAACGCCCAGCGCCCCGAACCCCGCAACGTAGATCTCCAGCGCGAACAGCACAAACGCCAGTCCGATCAGCGCCACGCCGGCCCAGTTCACCGGCAGCGTCCCGAGCGCGAAGAACGCCAGCACCAGCGCAATGACGCCGAAGATCCCGGGCCCGATGTGCCCCGGCACAACAAACTCCATCACCAGCGCAAGCGCGCCCAGGCTGAGCAGCAGGAACGCAATGTTCGGATCGCTGATCAGCTTGAGGAAGTCCTCGATAATCGTCGGGTTGTTCTCCACGACCGGCGCGTCGGCGATATCGAGCGTGACGGGCTTACCCTGCACCTGCACGGTCCGGCCGTTCGACCGCTCGATCACCGCATCCACTGAGCGCGCTTCGAAGTCGACGACGTCCAGCGTTACCGCCTCGTCCGAGTCGATCGCGACGCTGTTGCGCACCGCGCGCTCCGCCCAGTCGGCGTTGCGCCCGCGCTCGATCGCGATGCTGCGGATGTACGCGGCTGCGTCGTTCTCCACCTTCTTGCCCAGCGTCCCCTTGATATCGCCGCCGCTGCTACTGATGGGATGTGCCGCGCCGATCGTCGTGTTCGGCGCCATCGCCGCCACGTGGCCCGCCATCACGATGAACGTCCCGGCCGAAGCCGCCCGTCCGCCCGCCGGCGAGACGTAGGTAATCACCGGCGCGTCGGACGAGTTGATCCGCCGGACGATGCTGCGCATGGAGCTGTCGAGCCCGCCCGGCGTGTCGATGCGGATGATCACCGCGCGCGCGTGCGTTCGTTCCGCTTCGTCGATCCCGCGGTCGATGTAACGCTCCATCACCGGGTCGACCTCGCCGTCGGCCTTCAGCACGTGTACCGCGCCCTCGACGTCGATCGACGCCGCGCAAGCGCTCGCAAGGCCGAGCACCAGCAACGAGGCGCCCAGGAGCAGGCGCAACCGTCTAAGCGGAGAAGTGGGAAGTCGAAGCGGGGGCGCACCGAGCGGCATGAGCCACCTCGACTCATTGTCGCACCTAGCGGAATGCGTTACCAGGCTAGGCGAGAACGGAGAAGGGTTTGTAGCGCGGCAGGCGCGTCCGCAAGAGCGCGGCCACCCCCAGGCCCATCATGGCGACCGCACCGCCGGCCACTGCGTCCAGGAAGAAGTGGTTCGCCGTTAGCACAACGCCGCCCAGCGTCAGCACCGGCAAGACCAGGGCCAGGTAGCGGTAGCGAGAGCGCACGTTGACGAAGATCGCCGTCGCCGCCAGCAAGCTCCACCCGAAGTGCAGGCTAGGCATCGCGGCGTACTCGTTCACCAGCGCCGGCGGCTGCAAGACTGAGTACGAGGCCGTGTGCACCGCCGTATCGACGAAACCCCAGTACTGCAGGTAGCGCGGCGGCGCGACCGGCACCAGCCAGAAGAACAGCAGCGCGATCCCGCCCGAGATCAGGAACGCATTCCGGAACAGCGCATAGCGCTGCCGGTGGAACGCGTAGATCCAGATCGCGACCGCGATGATCAGCGGCAAGTGGCCCCAGACGTAAACGGTGTCCGCCAGCCGTCCGACGATCCCCCAGGTAAGCGCCATGCTCTGGAGCTCGGTCTCCCAGAAGATGTGCAGCGTCCGCTCCGTATCGACGACCCGCGCGGCATGGGCAAACGCGACCGACGTGCGCCCATCGACGGTCCCTCGCACCAGTTGGTAGAGCGTATACGCGGGGATGATGATCAGCAGTTCGAGGATGGTGCGTGACAGGCCGGCCTCAGGGAACCAGGCCCATCCGCGCTGTCGATCATCAACCTTAGCAGTTTCCTGGACTTGCATCGGGGCCTATTATACTCCTACCACTTCTAGTGTCGAGTCCCTGACAGCTTCAATTATACGATCTATCTGCTCCGGCGTGCTGACCAGCGGTGGCGCCAGCAGAATCGATTCACCTTTCAATCTCGTAATCAAGCCTCGTTCGCGGAGCGCTTTGAGCAGGCGCGGGCCCACCTTCTGGCCAGCGTCGAACGGCGCTCTAGTTGATCTATCGGCCACCAGCTCAACAGCCGCAATCAGCCCCAGTCCCCTTATGTCACCTACATTTGGATGGCCGGACAGCGTCCGGAGACCTTGCAGCAGCCGCTCCCCCATCCCCGCCGCCTGTTCAACCAGCCCCTCGTCTTCGATGATCTGGAGGTTACGCAAAGCTACGGCGCACGCCGTCGGATGGCCCGCGTTCGTGTAACCGTGCATGAACTTCTTTTCCACCGGCGCCGAGAGGATCGCCTCATGGATACGCGTCGAATAGATCGCGCCGGCCAGCGGCACGTACGCGCTCGTGATCGCTTTGGCGACCGTCATCATGTCCGGCTGGACGCCCCAGTGCGACAGCGCGAACCAGCGGCCCGTCCGTCCGAAGCCGGTGATCACCTCGTCCGCGATCAGGAGCACATCGTGCCGGTCGCAGATCTCCCGCAGTCGAGGCCAGTAGCCCTGCCCCGGCACGATGACGCCGCCCGCACCGTGCACCGGCTCCGCGATCAGCGCGGCGACGGTCTCCGGTCCCTCGGCCACGATCGCCTTCTCCACGTCGTCCGCGCAGGAGAGATCGCACTCCGTCCCACCGCCCACGTGTCGATACGGGTAGCACGTCTCGACGCGAACGAAGTTCGGCGGCAGCGGCCCGAAGCCCTGCCAGAACAGCGGCAGGCCTGTCGCGGCCGTCGCGCCCAGCGTGCCGCCGTGGTACGCCTCCTTACGGGCGACGATCTTGTTCTTCTCCGGCTTGCCCTGCAGATACCAGAAATAGCGCGCGATCTTGATCGCCGCCTCCACCGCCTCCGACCCGCTGTTGCAGAACAGCACGGCCTGCATGTTCGAATACGCCAGCGACATCAGCTTCTCAGCGAGGCGGATCGACGGCACGTTCGCGTAGCCGACGTATGAGTTCGAGTACGCCAGCTCGCGCATCTGCGCAGCGGCCGCCTCCGCCAGCTCGACACGTCCGTGTCCCACCGCCACGTTCCACAAGCCGGACAGCGCGTCGATGTATTCCGTGCCGTTGACATCGTAGAGCAGCGCACCCTCGCCGCGCTCGTAGATCACCGGGTTCTCGTGGTCCGAGACGTGGTACTGCGGGTGCAACTGGTGAGCGAGATCGAGCCGCACGAGCTCCTTGTAGTCGTTAGTCATTCATTTCAATCCTTGTCAGGCGATAGCCGACCGCGGGCACCAGCTTTTTCGCCACAGTGTCTATCCCTAATCCGAATTCCTCCAACGTGACCGCGCCAAGCAGCGGTTCAGTGCCTTCTTCCGCAAAGGCAATAACGGTCATCTGTGACTGACCTTCCAGACGCAGCCAGGTTTGGCCAATGTCCCCGTCAACGACTCTGCCATCGGCAAGAACAAACCTCTGCCTTCTTACCGGTTCCACGCCGAGCTCTCGTAACATCGTTGCCGGCAGCGAGGTGTAGCTGGAGCCGGTGTCTACCGTCATCTCCATCGCGAGAAACCTCGAGCCGGTTGGGTCACCGATCTCTACATTAACGGTGAATACGCCCATGCTACGCTCCCTTCGCCAATTCCGTAAGCTCCTCCCGCGCCACCTGCGCTTCGTTCCACGGGATCTCCTCCGTCCCGATCACGATCGACGGCTCGGTCCCCTTACCGGCCAGCAGCACGGTGTCGCCTCCGCCTGAGGCGGACGCGCGCGCGAACGCCGCGCGCAGCGCCTCCCGCCGGTCCGGCACGCGCGCG
>JBIOYF010000099.1:0-4990 GCA_044870035.1 Dehalococcoidia bacterium | reverse complement strand
CGCAGCTGGGGACGACCGAACGTGTTTCGGTGACCAGTAGCGCCGCCGAAGCCAATGCCTACAGCCTTGCCCCGTCCATCAGCGGTGACGGCAGGTACGTCGCGTTCGTGTCCGGCGCGAGTAATCTCATCAGCGGTGACACGAACGGGTACGACGATATCTTCGTCCGTGACCGCCAGACAGGTCTAACAGAACGAGTGTCTGTCAGCTCGACGGGCAGCGAGACGAACGCCGGAAGCGGCAGACCCGCTATCAGTGCTGACGGCCGGTTGGTAGTTTTTGAGTCGAGTGCGGAAGACCTTGTCTCGGCTGACACGAATGGCTCGATCGACGTGTTCGTGCGTGACCGAGGGCTTGGAACAACCATGCGAGTTTCCATCGACAGCGCCGGTGCGCAGGGTAACGGCGGCAGCTACTACCCTGCGCTGAGCGCTGATGGCACCGTTGCAGCCTTCATCTCCTCCGCAACGAACCTGGTGTCGGGCGATACAAACGGCGCGACGGACGCCTTCGCACATGTGCTTGGACCCCCAGCTGCGATACCGACTCCCACACCCACGGCGACCCCCTGTCCCACGGACGGCTGCCCAACTGCGACGCCGACCGACACGCCGACTGCCACCGACACCCCGACCGACACGCCGACGCCCACGGACACCGCGACATCTACCGCAACGCCCACGTTGACACCCTGTCCAGACATGGACGGGGATACCATCTGCGACGGAGCGGACACCGACGTAGACGGCGACGGCTGCCCGAACGCGAAAGAACAGCAGACCGGGTCCGGTAGCGAGCTGAGCGGCGGGCTGCGCGATTACCTCAACCCGAACGACTACTTCAACCCGAGCCACGACGGACTGAACCGTATCGATGACGTGCTGCTGGTCGTCCAAGCGTACTTCAAGGACGACGACGATGGAACTCCCGGTCTGCCGCCCTATATGGCCGGCTACAACCCGGACTTAGACCGCGTGTTGCCCACAGGCGCTCCGCATCCCTGGAGTCTCCAAGGGCCGAACGGGCTGCAGAGAGTGGATGACATTCTGAACAGCATACACCAGTACTTCCACGACTGTAGTTAGCTGGTCAGCTAGTCAGCTTGTCAGCCAGTCAGCAGGAGGGGCGACCATCCGGTCGCCCCTGCGACGTTGAGGAGAGAGGCGCCTTCCACGTAAGAGGGGCCGCGTTATACTGGTAAAGCGACCTGAGAATGCGGGTTGGGAAGCTCGGCGGCGTGCCATGGCGGTGAACGAGCGAGGCACGTGCCCGCGACTCAGCTCTGGAACACGAAGCGGGACCGGCAGCGATGCCGGGTCCGGTACGCCAAGATTGGAGTGCTCCCCGCTATGGTGATTAACCCCTTCCGGCCCAGGCAGCCAGTCGACCCGGCCGAAGAGCTCCTCCAGACCAGCGCCACGCCCCTTACGATCCCGGAGCTTGTCGCCGACGCGGCGGCTCGCTTCGGCGATCGGATCGCCTACCAGCAGAAGAGCGCCGGCCGCTGGGAACAGCTCAGCTTCGAGCAGGCATGGCGCCAGGCGCGCGAGTTCGCCGCCGGCCTGATCGGGCTGGGCCTGCGGAAGGGCGACCGCGTCGCCATCGTCTGCGAGAACGGCCTGGCATGGGCCATCGGCTATCTGGGCACGTCGCTGGCCGGTGGCGTGGCCGTGCCGCTCTACACGGAGCTCAAGCCGCCTGAGGTCGAGTCGCTGGTCAGGCGGGCAGGCGCGAAGATCGTGATCGCGTCGACGAAGGTGCTGCAGAGGCTGGGCGACCGCGGGACCGGCGCCTCGACCGTCATCGAAGTCGGCGGCCACGGGGCGCGCGAAGGCCATGCGCCGGGCTTCCTGCGACGCCGCAAGCCCGGCTGGCTGCCGTTCGACCAGGTAACGGCGACGCCTCAGGACCGCGCCGAGCTCGATCGGCGCCGTGTCGAGCCCGACGACCTGGCGTCGATTGTCTTCACGTCCGGCACCACGGGCGGCATGAAGGGCGTCATGCTCACGCACAAGAACTTCACCTCGAACATCGAATCGATCCGGCGCAGCCTCCAGATCGACGAGCGGGACCGCATCGTCCTGGTGCTGCCGATGCACCACGCGTTCCCGTTCATCATCTTCCTGGCGAACTTCGGCTTCGGCGGCGAGCTGACCTTCGAGAACGACCTGCTGCGCGTACGCGACCGGATCAAGGAGATCCGCCCGACCATCTTCCTGGGCGTTCCCGCCCTGTTCGAGCAGATGTACCGCGCCGTCCTGCGCCGGGCAGAGGCCGAGGGGCGTTTGGAGCTATTCAAGCGCGGCTTGCGTGTGGTCGACGTGGCCAAGCGCCGTACCGGCGTCAACCTGGGCCGCCTCGTCTTCCGCGAGATCCACCAGCAGCTGGGCGGGCAGCTCCGCTGGGTGCTGAGCGGCGGCGCGGCGCTCAACCCGGAGATCGCTCGCAAGTTTGCCGCGCTGGGTATCCCCATGCTCCAGGGCTGGGGCCTGTCGGAGGCGTCACCGGTCGTCGCGACGCAGCGCTGGATGCCGCGCAAGTTCTTCTTCAGCAACTACTACGAGGAGCACGCCGGCACCGTCGGCGCGCCGCTCGCGGGCGTGCAGGTCGAGCTGATCGATGTGCCGGAGAAAGAGATCTACGTCCACCTGCACAAGCAGGGTGAGCTGGTGGTGCGCGGGCCGAACGTGTTCGCCGGCTACTGGCAGTCGCCCGAAGAGTCGGCGCAGGCGAAGGCCGGCGAGTGGCTCCGCACGGGCGACCTGGGCCGGATCGACGACGAGGGCAACATCTGGATCACGGGGCGCTGTAAGTACGTCATCGTCCTGGAATCAGGCGAGAAGGTGCTGCCGGACGAGCTGGAGGAGCACTTCCAGCAGAGCGAGCTGCTGTGGGACATGACGGTGCTCCCGAGACAGCATCGGGGCAAGACGCACATCTCGGCTATCGTTTGTCCAAACGTGGAGATCGCGAGACAACGGCTGAAGGAGCGCGGCCGGGTGCCCAGCGAGGAGTCGTTGCGCAAGCTCGTTCAGGAGGAGATCGACTCGCTGTCGAAGGACCTGGCGCCTTACAAGCGCATCAGCGAAGTCACGCTGACCGACACGCCGCTCCAGCGCACGGCGATCCTGAAGGTGATGCGCGCCCAACTACCCGAGACGTTCACGTTCGACCTGAGACGCTGGGAGCAGGCTGCGCCGGTCGATATGACGGCGCCGGCCACAGCGCCAGGGCCCGCGACAGACGGTCACCAGACGGGGGCCTAACCCCCTGGCCCAGGCTGAATGCCCGGGCTACCGAGAACTAGGCTGGGCCTGCCGAGAACCAGCCCCTTGAGCGAGAGGCCAGGCTAAAGCCTGGCCCGCGGAGTGAAGTCAACGGCCCCCGAAGTGGGGGCCGCGTTGCATTTTTGTCGTTTGGTGTGCTTACGCCGCTTCCAGGGCCATCTTCATGAGCGGGTCCATCCGGTCGTAGCGGTCAGGCATGCCGGCAACCGTCAGGCGGTGCAGGTACTCCTGCACCTGACGCTTGCGCAGGGCCATAAACTTCTTGAAGCCCACGTCGGTGTTGTCCTTGCCGCCGCCCAGCAGGATGATCAGCGATTCGGCGACGTTGATGCCGAAGGTGCCGGTCTCGGGGTCGGCGTTCTCGGACTCGTCCAGGTAGGAGTGGATCTCTTCCTTGCGCCAGGGCTCGTTCTCCAGCACGTACTTCAGGTGCATGACGCCGAAGCCCAGGTGGCGGGACTCGTCCTGCGCACACATGCGGAAGATGCGCTTCTCTGCGTCATTTTGGGCGATCAGTTCGCCCATGCGGAACATCGACTGGACGAAGCCCTCGGCCTGCACGTGCATGATCGAGGACATCTCGGTGAAGTCTTTGGCGTTGATGATCGTGCGCAGCGACGACGTCGGGCTAGCTGAGAGCAGGCCGCCGCCGTTCGCGAGGGCGCGCTTGCGGAAGACGTCGAGGTGGCGTGCCTCGTCGACGATCTGGGAGCAGAGGAACAGCTTCGTCTCGAAGTGCTCGTTGCTGATGCGCGGCAGCCACTGGCCGGGCGTGTCGCCGGCGATGAACTCAACTTCGGTGAGGAACGTGCAGAGCTGGCAGAAGGCGCGCTCGATGTCGTCGGGCAGCGGCTCCAGCTTCTCCCAGGGGATGTCCGTTGCGGACGACCACTGGCGCTGGACGGCCTCCTCGTAGAGGAGGGTGGCGTTCTCCGACCAGACGTTGGCCTTGCGGTCGACGTAGTAGCCCGTGCGGGGCACGCCCTCTCGTTTGACGGCGCCACGAGCGTGGTAGGTTGGGTCGACCGGGTCGTCGTTTCCGGGCGGGCCGTAGGGGCCGATGTTCACCTCATCGAGCGTGAGCCCGCGCTTGCCGGGCTTGGCCTTCATTCCCCACGTCTGCTTCACGTCCAGCCAGCTCAGATCGATGGCCGGCGTGTCGGCCTCTTGCTTGAGGGTCTCCATCGTTTTGGTATCGATAGCCATGATTGCCTCCTACAGGCATTATCGGCTTATCTAAGGGATTGCTAGAATAACGTCTCGACTTCTAGTATACAACTGAATCTGGAGCTGTCAAGATGCCACGAACCGCAGGACCCCGGCCTGAAGGCTGGGCATGAGTAACAGATTCGATCGTCCCGCCCTTAGGCGGGGGTCGAGGAGACCACCCACCAAAGATGAGCTAGTTAGCGCCACCGCGCCGAGCCGTGCGGCTTGTGACGAAAAGAATTTATATGAGTAGACCGATTACCATTGACACGCCGCGAGATTCGGTGCTAGCATGAATTCTGCCCCGAGTGGCTGACACCCGGGTGTTCGGCAGAGCAGAAGCGGCGCCTCGCCGACCGAAAGGAAAGCGCTGGAGCCGGCGAAAGCCAGGCCGAGCACGCGGTGAGGTTACTCGGGGCCTTCGTTTATCCCCGAGCGTGCCCGCAGCCAGTCGCGCTTGAGCGCGGCGATAAACGGCAGGTTGCGGTACTTCT
>JBIOYF010000098.1:0-2126 GCA_044870035.1 Dehalococcoidia bacterium | reverse complement strand
CGTTGGACATGCGCAGGACGCAATAACCCAGCACCTGTCGGCGCCGTTCGACCGTCCGGATCGCGAACGCGCCGCCGCGAGCGTCGGCGTAGCGCCAGTTCAGATATTCTTTCGAGCGCGCAACAACGAAATCGAAGGGCGCAGCGGCCCGCGCGAAGAACTCGTCGGCCCGGCCGTCGAAGCTGCACAACTCCTGGATCGACCAGCGACCGGCCCGCCGTTTCGTTCGTTCGCCGCGCGGGAGCTCGCGTTCGAGGACGAGGACCGGGTTGCCGAACGGCTGAAAGGTGTGGAGATAATGGCGCAGGGCCGCGGGGTGTCCGGTGTGGCCAAAGCGCAGGTCGATGCCACCCAGAACGTGCTCTTCTGCGAACGCCACCATCTTGGTGAGGAGCCCCTTCCCCTGGAACGCGGGCGCGACGACGGTGTCGACGCCGTGCTGGGCCAGCCGGACGCGCCCGCCCACCATGACGCGCTGCACGAGCGACAGCAACGAACCGACGATTTTGCCGTCCCGCTCCGCGACCACCTGGTATGACGGCGCCTCGGGACAGCTTCGTAGCTTCCAGCGCAGGTGCTCCAGAGGGGGCACGCCAACGTCCACCACCGGCCACCGTCCGAAGGCTTCCGTCAGCAGCTGAAGCACGGCCGGAGCGTCGCGTTCGTCGTAGCGCCTCGGGACAATATCCGCAGCTATTTCTACGTCCATCAGTTCGCCCGCTCACACCCAGTTTGCGCTCCTTCGCGCGGGCGTTCAACTTGGGGGCGTGACTTGACTGCACAGCCCCGCCTCGCCACAATCACAAGCGCCATGCCCAGCCGCACCGATGCGCCGCCGGCCCGCAGGGGCGAACGCCTTGACCTGGAGCCACGCATCAAGCTCTGGGTGGAGAAAGACGGCCGGCTGGTGCTGAGCGACTACCGCGTGCAACTGCTGAAGCACATCGGGGAAACGGGGTCGCTCGCCGAGGCGGCGCAGCGCATGGGTCTGTCCTACCGGCGCGCCTGGGGGAAAGTACGCGAAATCGAGCAGAACCTCGGCGTCACGCTGGTCCAGAGCGAGATCGGCGGCGCCGGTGGTGGCGGCAGTCACCTGACGCGCCGGGGCGAGCGGCTCGTTGCGCTGTACCAGCGTTTCCGTCAGCTCATGGAGAGCGATCTAGGCAAGGAGTTCAAGGAGGTCTTCGATGCGTAGCTCTTTTCTCGCCCTCGATATGCTGAACAGAACATATCGAAAGCTCGCGCTGTTCGTCGCGGCGTTCATCATGGCTGCTGGATCGTTGTTCGCGCTTTCGTGCGGCGGCGGCAGTAACGACGTCATCCTCGCGACGACGACGAGCACGCAGGACAGCGGCCTGCTCGACGTGCTCGTCCCCGCGTTCGAGAAGGAGAGCGACTATCACATCAAGGTGATCGCCGTCGGCACCGGCCAGGCGCTCGAGATGGGCGGCCGCGGCGACGCCGAGGTGCTGCTGGTGCACGCGCCGTCGTCGGAGAAAGAGTTCATGGACGGCGGCAGCGGCATCAACCGGCGGCTCGTCATGCACAACGACTACGTGATCGTGGGGCCGGCGCACGATCCGGCGCGCATCAAAGACGCCGCGGACGTCCACGCGGCGATGCAGGCGATTGCGGACGTGAACGCTAAGTTCGTCAGCCGGGGCGACGACTCCGGCACGAACAAGTTCGAGCTCAAGCTCTGGAAGGACCTCGACATCGATCCGAAAGGCCTGGACGGCTACGAGGAGACTGGACAGGGCATGGGCGAGACGCTCACGATCGCCGACCAGAAGAACGCCTACACCATCTCCGACCGCGGCACGTACCTGGCGTTCCAGGACACCACCGCGCTCGCCATCGGCTTCGAGGGCGACCCGAAGATGCTCAACGTCTATCACGTCATCCAGGTCAACCCCGACAAGTTCGACAACCTCAACGTCGCCGGCGCCAAGGCCTTCGCTGACTTCATGGTCGCCGCCTCGACGCAGCAGCTGATCGCTGAGTTCGGCGTCGACACGTACGGCCAGGCGCTCTTCGTACCGGACGCCGGCAAGTCGGAGGCGGACGTCGGGTTGGAGTAGAGAGCCCGCTGTGGTTTGCAGAGAGATGCTTGGTCCTCCGCTGAC
>JBIOYF010000097.1:0-4530 GCA_044870035.1 Dehalococcoidia bacterium | reverse complement strand
CCGAAATTCGAGACGACGCGCAAGCGCGGAGCAGCGCGGAAGACCTCCTCATCGAACGGCACGCGCGTCGTGGCAAGTACGCCGTCCACGTCCGCCAAGGCCGCGAGCAGGTCGGGCTTCGCCGGCTTGCCGCGCTCGCCATACGGCACCACGTCGCACTCCACCGCGATGCGCCGGAGCACATCGTCCGGTGGCGGGAACGCGAGATAGACCTTGTGGCGGCTCATGCCAACGTATCCTACACGATCGCGTTGTCGTGCGCCGCGAAAACTAACGGGACGTGGGGGAGCTAAGGCAGATGCGTCAGGCGGCCTTCGATTGCCTGGCTTGCCGGTCCTGCCAGATCTTGGGGATGACGTCCAAGAATGCGTCCGCAGCCACCGGCCCGAACTGGGTCCCTCGGTTGCGCTTGATCTCCTCGATCGTTTCTTGGAAGCTCCAGGGCTCCTTGTAGGGCCGGCGTGAGATCAGCGCGTCAAAGACATCGGCCACGGTGATAATTTGTACCGTGATCGGGATCGCGTCGCCGGCGAGCCCATCGGGGTAGCCGCGCCCGTCCCAGCGTTCGTGATGCCAGCGGACGATCTGGCGTACGGGCTCGGGCACATCGGACTGGACCAGGATCTGTTCGCCGGATTCGGGATGCGTTTGCATCAGTTTACGCTCGCGCTCGTCCAACCTCCCCGGCTTCAGGAGAACAGCGTCCGGAACGTGCAATTTTCCGATGTCATGAACGACAGCGCCGAACGCCAGGTCCTTTAGATCTTCCGCCGGGAGGGCGAGTCGCTTACCGACGGCGATGCTCAGCTTCTCCAGTTGCTTCAGATGTCTTCCCGTTGTCGCATCCCGCATCTCTGCTGCGAGGGCGAGCGTTTCGATGGTCTTCCTGTGCGAAAGGCGCAGGCGTTGGTACGACTCTTCAACCTGGGCGAGGACGAGCGAAAGCTGGAGGATCGCCGCAAGGTGGCCGCCCAGGGCGGTCAATGTGCGGATGCGGTCTTCAGTCCGCTCCTTGGAGTAGTGGCTCGTAATGACAAGCGTTCCGAGGTGCTCTCCCTCGAAGACGAGTGGAACGAAGACGAGATATCTAATGCCGTTGGCGATCATCCACCGACGGTGGTGCGGCGGCACGGTTTCGAGGTCCGCCGGCTCGGAGATCAGCATGGGAGTCGGGTCTTCGAGGAAGCGCCTGCTGCTCTCGGTGATCTCTTCGCGGGTCATCCGGTCCCAGGTATTGTCCGGCACGAACCCTGTATCCCGAATATACAGCACGTCCAGCAGCAGGCTGTGCCCGGTGGGATCCCACGTCAGCAGCTGGATCGAGTCGAAGCCGGTCGCGCTCTGCGCAGCTGCGACCGTCGCCTTCAGCCGCTCGAAGATCGTCCTGCGGGACGCGAGGCTCTGGCTGATCTTCGTGAGAAACTGGAGCTGCTGCTCAAGCCGCTCTGCTCGCTTGGCCTGCGCCACCGCCGCAACCGCCGGGGAGACCATGTTCACCAATACCCGGCGTTCCACGTCTGAGAGCTCTGTACAGCCTCTGCTCGCCGCACCGACGATCGTCAGAATTCCTTGGATCTCTTGATCGCTATCTCGCACGCCAATGGCTTCGATCCAGATGTCTGTTGCCAGGCCTTCAAACGGCGTGCCAACAAGCAGCTTGGCCGCTACTGGGCGCGCCCGCGTCCGGATACCAAGCTCTGGCGTAATCTCTCCAAGCCAATCGTTGAGCTGTCCACTCGCCGCCGCGTGCTCCACGGCGTCACGCAGCCTCACGGAGCGAGCATACCAGGCGATGGGTACCAGCTGTCGATCGAGGGACAGGATTTGGAGGCAGACGGCATCGGCGCGAAATTGCTCTCCGAGCGCGCGTACGAGCAGCTCGGGCGCACCTCCTCGGTCGGACGCCGTCAGGACGCCCAAGAGCCTGCTTGTGATAGCTGTCTGTTCCAAGGCACAGACCTCCATACTCAGTATCGACCGCCGCCCTATGGCATGAAGCTGAGAGCGCCTATATCAGCTCCTACCACGCGATTCACCTGCCCGATAGCATGGAGGCGCGATGTCTCAGGAACCTTACGACCGCCGCGATGTTCCCGCCTACGTTGCGCTCGTTCGCATCGCGGCCGTCATCGGCATGTCGACGGCGATCGCGTTCGGAATCTTTCTCCTGCTCGCGGGAACGAAGTACTTCCTCTGGGGGGGCCTCTGCCTCGTCGCGGCGGTGCCGTTCTTCGCGCTGATGCGCTATGCGGAGCGCAGCGCAGAGCCCGACGAGCGGCCGCCCACCTCGTAGATGCCCGCGTCCGGGGTTATTGCTCGGAGATCTCGATCGACTGGATCGCCGTGCCCTGGATGATCTTCCGCGCGACATCGAGGCCCGAGAGGATCCTTCCGAAGGGCGTGTACTGGTCAAACTGCGGTGAGGACTCCAGTGCGATGAAGAACTGGCTACCATTCACCATGCCGAGCTCACCAGCCTGGAACTCGCCGGGCTGCTCCTGCCCCAGGTCGTAGCCCGGCCCGCCGCTCCCTCGGCACAGCGCTTCGGACTGCTGCGCCAGGCAGGAAGGGTCGCCGGCCTGCGCGTCGAACCCTGCGGTCACTTGATGAAAGATCAGACCGTTGTAGAAGCCGTCCTTGGCCAGAAAGACGAAGTTGTTCACCGTTTGCGGCACCTGGCTCGCGAGCAGTTCAACCTGAATGTCGCCCTCGGCCGTCTTGATCGTCGCGGTGTACTTCTTCGCTGGATCGATACTGAGCGCGGGAGCGCTGGTGTACTGCTTGACCTCAACGGTTGGCTTCGCGGCAGTACCGGTCGAGTCGCCGTCGCTCGGCTTGACGAAGTTGTCCGTAAGGCCCGACTTGTTGTTGCCCTGGTTGACGGTGCAGATGCCGCCTATCGCCAGGCTTCCCAGCATGATGGCGGCCCCAACGATAAAGAAGAGCCGGATGTTCCCGAAGATGCCGAAGACGCCACGAGGGCGGACATCGCCCGCATAGGCGCTGCCCGGCTGATAACGCTTGCGACGCCGCTTGGCCTGCTGGTTAGACATCGTGCTACTCGACTATAACAGAGCGCCTATGAGCGCGGAAGGATGCGCCCAGGCTAGTGGAGGTTCCAGCGCAGCTTGCTGCTCAGCTCCGACCCTCTTCGCTGGGGCGCAAGAGAGCTGAGTTTGACAACATCGTCGGCGGCTGCGACCCGCTGCTCGTCATACTCGGCCCTGCGCTTCGGGTCGACCAGCACCTCATAAGCCGCGTTCAGCTGGGGGAGCAGATCGCGGTGGAGTTTCGTCTGGCGCCAGTACGCCTGCTCGATGTCCCGGAACAGTGCGTTCTCGGCAACACCAAGCAGGCGATAGTAGTCAGGCGCGCGACGTGAGCGAGGGAGATGCGTCGAACCCATGTCATTGAACTACAACGATGACCGGCCCGGGTCGTTTCAACTAGGCGACGGCCTTGTCCTGCTCCGGCTCGTCGGCGGGATAGCCGGCCCAGTCCTGGCCGGCCCGCGCGTAGAAGTCGACGGAGGGCCCGCCGGCGGCAGCCACCAGCGACCGCCAGTCGACACCGTCCTCGGGATAGCAAGCGAAGCCAATGTGCAAGGAGCCAGCCACCATGCTGGCCTCCAGGCGATCGCGGGCGACCTGCGCCCCTTCCCGCGTCGTTTTCGTCAGCAACACCGCGAAGCGAAGGCTGCCCATATGAGCGATGAGGTCCGTCCCGCGGAATGTCCTGGACATGGCCCGAAAGAGCGCTTGTTCGCCCTCGCGCCCGAGGCGCCCGCGTGTCGATTCAGCGAGCAAGAGCGCGCACGGATCGCCAAAGCGTCGGGACCGCGCCAGCTCCTCCTGGAGCCGGAGGCGAAAGTACCAGTCGGCATACAGGCCGGTCTCCCGGTCGTAAATGGCAAGCCGCTGGGCAAAATCGCGGATGCGCTCCATCCCTTTGAGCCGGCGCTGCCTCGCGAACTCGAACCGGTCTATCAGGATAAGAATGATCACCCAGAAGCTCGCCAGCCCGGCCCCGGCGAGAACGGCACCTACAAGAGAAAAGCTGCTTTGGCGCCCGGCGACATACGCCGCAGGAGCGGCGAGCGCCGCCAGCAACACGACAGCGGCCCGAAAGGCACCGACGTGCTGGGCCGCCCGGTCCAGAACGGTGGGCTTAACGTCCACGTTGGTTCCCTAGGAGTATCGGCCAGGTGAGAGGACGCGCCGCAGGGCTCAGAGCCGCCGGGCAGGCGGGAACTGGTACCCCCGGCAGGACTCGAACCTGCGCACCCGGCTCCGGAGGCCGGTGCTCTATCCAACTGAGCTACGGGGGCTTCCGTTGCATCGTAGCGACGGAGCGGGCGCGCGGGCAACCGCCGGCGTAGGGCATGAGCCTTGGCCCTTGGCGCTTGGCCCGTATACTGACAAGACACCGATCGCTCACGTTCCGGAGGTGCGCCTGCATGGCAGGCTACGACCACAACGCCATCGAATCGAAATGGCGTAAGCGCTGGGAAGAGACCGGCGTCTACGAGGT
>JBIOYF010000096.1:0-5060 GCA_044870035.1 Dehalococcoidia bacterium | reverse complement strand
TAGGCGATGCGGTAGCGGTCGCCGTGGGCGTATTGGTCGACGTTGCCGTCGCGGCCGGCGTGTTCGTTGGCGTGGCGGTCGCGGTTGGGGTGCTGGTCGGCGTGGCGGTGGCGGTTGGCGTGCTGGTCGGCGTGGGCGTGTTGGTGCGCGTCGGAGTCTGAGTAGGCGATGCGGTAGCGGTCGGGCTGGGCGTGTTGGTCGACGTTGCGGCTGGCGTGCTCGTAGGCGTGGCGGTTGGCGTGTTCGTAGGCGTGGGTGTGTTGGTGCGCGTCGGAGTGCTGGTCGCCGTTGCGGTCGCGGTGGACGTGCTCGTCAGCGTCGCTGAAGGCGTGGATGTCGCGGTCGGGGTGCCGGAGGCTAGGCCGCAGGTTGTGTCGTTGAGCCCGACAGCGCGCCAAGCGTCGGAGACGGAGGCAAGGTTACCGCCGGCCACGGCCTCCGTGCCAGCGCGCGCATCGCACATCGTGGCGTTATTCGGAAGGGCGATAAAGCCCAGGAAGAAGATCGGCTCAGCGGCTGGCAGACCGATACCGCTCACGTTGACGCCGCAGTCGGCTGTGTGGGTGTGCCCGTTTGAGCCGACGGCGTCGCAGCCGGCATTCTGGCCACCGTTGACGAGCAGATAGAATGCGTGGTTGGGGATGCCGCTGTTGGTGTGTACTCCTCCGCTGTCGCCGCCCCCGACTTGTCGTTCGCTGTAATGATCGGGATCGCCATCCTCCTGGGGATCGGCCATGTTGCGGAAGCCGGGCACGGTGTCGGCCGCGAGGGAGATGTCTTCCGAAATCCACCAGTCGGCGCAGGCGGCTTGACCGGAGGCGAGCACGCAGTTGGTCGTTGTCGGCTCGCCGGCAAAGAACTCTGCGCCGCTGCCCATCATGTCCGAGAAAGCTTCGTTCAAGGCTCCAGACTCATCCTGATAGATAAGCCCGGATGTCGCATCGGTGACGCCGTGGGTATGCTCGTGCGCGACGACGTCGAGCGCTCCGCTGAACTCACGGAAGCTGGTGCCGTCGCCGTCGCCATACACCGTATAGGTGCCGCTCCAGAATGCATTGTTGTAGTTCCGCCTGTGGTGCACGACCGACTGCATGCCGCCAGGGTAGTGGGCGGTCCAGTCGAAGCCGAACCGTGCCTGGAAGTAGTCGTCGGTGATGTTGGCGTAGTACTGGGCGTCCACCATGGCGGGCTGGCCGGGCGAGCGCCGATTGCTGGTGACCAACGTCCAGTGGTTGTCGGCATCCGTCGTGAAGAACACGGAGTTCTGGGTGTTGCGGCCGTCGTATGTCGTCTGACGGTTGTCGTTGGAGATGGGATCCCAGTGCGGTCCGGTCGCTCCGTGCCCGGAAGCATTGTGGAACGTGGTCAGGTCGTCGCCTGTGCTGACGTTGTTCGGGCCGTTGATGTCCTTCGTGTCCCCCTTGACCCCTGTACCATGGTCGGTCTCGATGGCGTCGTATCTGTTGATCACCCGGCCGTCGGCGGCGTCGATCCAGTGGAACCAGCGAGTGGTCGGGGTGCGGCTCTCGACTCGAAAGAAGTAGCGACCGTTTGTCGGGTCGATCATAAGATCGACGATTCGGTTGGCAGCGGGTCCAACGTCGCGGTTAGCAATCTGGGCAGCGTCGGCCTGATTTAGGCGCGCCGCGTTGGTGGGAACGATGCCCGGATAGCGGGCACCGATGACTGCTGTCGCATCGCCGCGGGCGTCCCGGTAAATCGTGAGTTGCCCGCCCAAGACCTGGGCACCTTCAAGATACTGCTGATATCGCTCGTAGGTGAGCCCGTAGGTGGCGAGCGGGAAGCTCTGTACCAACCGGACATCGGGAGGCAAGACGAAGTCGCGAGCCGCTGGGCCGCTCAGGGCGCGGAAGCCGCTGGGCTGCAGCGTGGGAGGGGACTGGCTGAACGTGATCTGCACGCTGAACGCCAGGGCTACCGCGCCTAGCGTGATCGTGAGGAAGACCGGCAGCTTGACCACGAGAACGTCCTTCCCTCTTTACCAGAGGGGCGGCGGGACCCAAGATAGAAGCCCCCGCGGCTAGGCGGGGTCTCGTTCACAATCGCACGGGGCAGCAAGGGGAGGATTCCTTCCCCGTCAGTCTGGCAGTATAGCGGCCGGGCAGAGTCCCAGCAAGGAAGGCGACGGCTGCATCGGGGCACCTCGCGCTTTCGTCCGCGGGAAGGTCGCCCGAGAAACGCGCGGAACGCCTTGCGGCTTTCGAACGGCGATTAAGCCGGGCTGCGGTACCGGAGAGTCGCTCAACCGCCCGGCTGCACGAGCGGGCGCCTTGAGGCGCCCAGCCAGATGTCCCAGGCCTCTTTCGGCGTGCCGTCCTGTTGCCGCAGGCCCAGGTACTGGAGCCGGTCGAAGGGTGGTTCGCCGGTGAACGTGGGGTCCTGGCTGATGAACCAAACGACCAGCGCGATCCCGAGCGTCTGCGCGTCGTCCAAGGTGCGGAGGAGGAACTTCGACTGCTCGCTCTCGCTGCCTTCGGGCGCCGGCCCGGACGGGTAGCCGGTGCCGACGATCGCTATCGGTCGATTGGTGAACGCCCGGAGCTGCGTGAAATATTCGACCGGCAGGTTGTCAACACTGGGGAAGACCGTCCTCGGGTAAGTGCTGACGGCGAACAGGTCGAGGTTCGGTTCGAAGCGATTGAGCAGGTACCACTGCGGCGGCTTCGGCCGGTCGACCGGGACGTAGCCCTGCATGTCTTCCAGCTGGAAGGTCGGGAACACCATCGTGCCGGCCGAGACGTCCTTCACCGCCGTGTACACCTCGTGGTAGAGCGAGACGAACTGCTCGAAGTCCTCAGGCTGCGCCCGCTGATAGCTGTTGATCTCCACGCCGAACGCCAGGTACTTCGGGTGGTAGTTCGTCGCGATGTAGCGGGCGTAGGTCAGCAGTGCGCGCCGGATGCGGTCGTCGGCGAAGCGGGCGTTGGCCATGCCTGGAGGGAGGCCGGCCAGCTCCGCGCGGCCCGTGGCGGGGTCGGTCGGGTCGATCGCGACGAAGACATCGAGGCCGCTGTCCTCCGCCAGCTTCACCTCTCGCTTCGTCGTTTCCACGGTCGAGTCGGAGAGGCTGCCGCTGAGCAGCTCGGACCAGGGCGGCGTGCGCTGGATCAGGATGACGTCGCCGGCGCCGCCTGCGAGCTGGAACGTGCTCGAGTAGCTGTCTTCGGTGAGCTGCGGCGGCAGCGAGCTGAGACCCATCTGGAACGTCCGGGATCGGAGATCGGGCGTGGCCGACGAGCGGGTCGCTGTCGGCGCGGGAGCGAGCACGTCGCTCTGACAGGCGGCGAGGACGACGAACGACGCGAGGACCAAGAGCCAGGAACGCGTCGAAGAGCGTCGCGTCATTTCGCTGCTCGAATCTTCGTCCTTGCGTTGTCTGAAGTCAACCGCTGGTTGCTCTGGCCGCCCGCGTCTGCCAGAATCGATGCGACGGGATGGGTGACGACACCGAGATCACGCTGATGGAGACCGCGCGGCGCTACCTGGCGTCGCTGCCGGACGAGAGCCGCGTTGGAACGCAGCCGGAGGTGGAGCGCTTCGTGCGCTGGTGCGGCGCGGACCGGCGCGTCCAGCAGCTGCGCGGGCAGGACGTCGCGAACTACGCTGAAACGATCACCGGCAGCGTGATGGACGCGACCAAGCGCGCCGACGCGGTCCGCGCGCTGTTCATGTTCGCCAAGAAGGCCGGCCTGACCGAGACAAACCTGGGCGCGCACCTGCGGCTCAAGAAGGGCACCGCGTCGCGTTCCGCGCCGCGCGCGACGCCGAGCGCCATCGAGATGACGCAGCACCAGCGCGCCGCGCTGGAAGCGGAGCTGGAAGCGCTCAAAGCGCAGCGGCCGAAGATCCTGGCCGACCTCAAGCGCGCGATGGAGGACAAGGACTTTCGCGAGAACGCGCCCCTGGATGCCGCGCGCGCCCAGCAGGGCTACGTCGAGGGCCGCATCCGCGAGATCGAAATGAAGCTCGATCGCGCCGTAGACGTTGTGGACGCCGGCCCGGCGCCGGAGAACAGCGTGCAGATCGGCAGCAAGGTGGTCCTGCGCAACCTTAGCTCGGACAAAGAGGTGAGCTACACGCTGGTCCGGCCGGGCGACGTGAACCCGGGCGAGGGTCGCATCTCATTCGAGTCGCCCGTCGGGCGGGCGCTCCTCCAGCATCAGGCTGGCGACGAAATTGAGGTGGCCGCGCCCTCAGGCACGCTGCGCTTCCGCGTCGAGCGCATCGAAGGGTAACGAGCAGCCCAGTTGAGGTTGAGGCGGCGGGCGTTCGCCAGCCTTACCAGGGCAGCCAGATGGCCGCCCCTACATTCCGCCCGGCGGCCGTCCCTCCGTTGACAGGCTGGCTATCCGGCGTTAGACTGGCGCATTCTGTAAACGGTGGCGATGGCGGGCCTGGTGGTTGATGGGAGGCCGTGGCGGGCCCGTGGTTGGCCGCACGAGCGGGGAGGTGCGGCGCGTCCTGATCCGGAGCCGATCCTAAGACTTCGTAGAGAAGCCTGTCCGGCGGGACGGTCTCGCTGTGTCTCGTGCCTCCCCAGAAGGAGGCGATCATGCAAGTCACGATTCCCCGGACTACGGTCACCGTGCCGGGCCCGGCGGCGCTGCTGCGTTCCTGGAGGTGGCCGCTGCTCTTGCTGCCAGCGCTGGTGGCCCTCCTCGCGGTCACTCTGCTGTCATCACCTGCTGGCCCGGCGACGGCTACAGGCGGTGGCAACAGCATCACGTCGCCCGACGCCGGCGGCAATTCGTTTTACGACATGTCGCTTGCGCTGGACGCGAGCGGCAACCCGGTGGTCAGCTACCGCGACTACAACAACTACGACCTGAAGGTGCTCCACTGCAACGACGCCAACTGCGCCGGCGGCGGCGACAGCATCACGTCCCCCGACACCGTCGGCAACGTCGGCGATTACACATCGCTGGTGCTGGACGGCTCAGGCAATCCAGTAGTCAGCTACTGGGACAACGGCAATCAGGATCTGAAGGTGATCCACTGCAACGACGCCAACTGCGTCGGCGGCGACGAGAGCATCACCT
>JBIOYF010000095.1:0-2003 GCA_044870035.1 Dehalococcoidia bacterium | reverse complement strand
TCGAGCATCTCGCGCTCCACGTAGGCAAGCGTCTCCTCGACGACGCGGCGGTAGGACGGGTTGCCTGTCGCTTGGTACGCGTGCAGGTAGAGGGACGCGAGCTGCGCGTTGTCGTAGAGCATCTTCTCGAAGTGGGGGACGAGCCAGATCGCATCCGTAGCATAGCGATGGAAGCCGCCACCGAGCTGATCGTAGATGCCACCGCCCGCCATCTTCTGCAGGGTCAGCTCGACCATCTGGAGTGCCTGCGGATCGCGGGTGACGTGCCAGTAGCGCAGTAAGAACTCGTACGTCATCGACTGCGGGAACTTGGGCGCGCCTCCGAAGCCGCCGTTCGCAGCATCGAAGCTTGGCGCGAGCGCACGATACGCCGTGCCGATGATGTCGCGTGTCAGCGGGTCCGCGCTGGCGCGGGAGTCGGTCTGCTGGCCGAGGTACTGGACGACACGTTCGGTCGTCGCGAGCACGTCGCTGCGACGGTTGCGATACGCGTCGGCGACGGCCTCCAGCACCTGCGGGAAGGCGGGCATACCGCCACGGTCGGTCGGCGGGAAGTAGGTGCCGGCGTAGAACGGCCGCCCGTCGGGAGTGAGGAAGACCGACATGGGCCAGCCGCCGCGGCCGGTCATGGCCTGGACGGCGTTCATATATATGGAATCAACGTCCGGGCGCTCCTCGCGGTCGACCTTGATGCTGACGAAGAGCTGGTTCATGAGCGCGGCGATTTCGCGATCTTCGAACGACTCTCGTTCCATAACGTGGCACCAGTGGCAGGCGGAATAGCCGACGCTGAGGAAGACCGGCTTGTCCTCAGTCCGGGCCTTGGCGAAGGCCTCGGGACCCCAGGGGTACCAGTCGACGGGGTTGTCTTTGTGCTGAAGCAGGTAGGGGCTGGTTTCGTTGGCGAGTTGGTTAGGCACCAGGCATCCTTTCAAACCCAAGGTATCGGTGTTCCGAGAATGGCGGCAAGCGCTAGTATCGAAGCTGAGATGCTAACTGAAGCGACGCGAGCTAGCCAAGTGGAGCTTCCTAGAGCTCGATCAGCCTCCCGTCCTCGGCGAACTCGACGTCCAGCTCGCCGATCCGGCCCAGCATGTCGGCGTTCATGTGCGTGACCACGAGCCGCTTGCAGCTGAGCTGCTCGCGGTGCGCCATGAGCGTGGCGTAGTCGAGGTGGTAGCGCACCTGTTTGTCGAAGAAGTACGCCTCGCAGATGAAGAGATCGGCGTCATCCGCGACGCTGAGCAGCGCATCGGTCCACTCCGTGTCTCCAGAGTAGGCGATGACCTTTCCGCCGACCTGCACACGGAGCGCGTAGACCGGTGCACCGCTGGCGTGGCTGACCGCGAACGGCGTGACGGTGACCGTATCGATCGTGGTGGGCTCTTCCTCGGTGAGCTCAACGAAGCGAAGCGCGAAGCGTTGCTGTGTCTGACCCGAGCCGGGGAAGAGCACCTCCATAGCGCTGCGTACGCGCGCTTCGACGCCCGGCGGGCCGGCGATGACGAGCGGCCGCGTGCGGCGCGAGAACTGCGCGTCGAGGACAAAGAACGGGATGCCGCCGAAGTGGTCGCCGTGGAGGTGGCTGATCACGATCGCATCGATATCGTTCGGTTCGATGCCGGAGCGCTTCATCGCGATCAGTGACGAAGGGCCGCAATCGAGGAGGAAGGCGCCGTCGGGATGACGGACCAGGAGGCAGGTCTGGAAGCGGCCACCGCTCCCGAACGCGTCGCCGCTGCCGAGGAACTGGACGGTCACTCCGGCCATGCGTGTATTCTAGCTGAGGCCTACAATGCCAGTGAATGTCGATCGCGGAGAAAGGAACACAGCATGCCAGGGGTCACCGTTTACGGCGCACCATGGTGCCCGGACTGCCGGCGCGCCAAGCGCTTCCTAGGGGAGCAGCGCATCGATTACGAGTGGGTGGATATCGACGAGGACCGCGAGGCGGCGCAGCTGGTGCGCGCGAAGAATAAGGGGCGCCAGATCATTCCGACGAT
>JBIOYF010000094.1:0-5896 GCA_044870035.1 Dehalococcoidia bacterium | reverse complement strand
GTCGCCGTCGGCGTATTCGTGCGCGTCGCCGTCGCCGATGGCGTGTTCGTGTTCGTCGGCGTACTGCTTGGCGTGCTCGTGTTGGTCGCCGGCGGCGTATTGGTGCGCGTCGCTGTCGCCGATGGCGTGTTCGTGTTCGTCGGCGTCCGGCTTGGCGTGCTCGTGTTGGTCGCCGGCGGCGTATTCGTGCGCGTCGCCGTCGCCGATGGCGTGTTCGTGTTCGTCGGCGTATGAGTCGGCGTCCGCGTAGCGGTGCTCGTCGGCGTATGAGTCGGCGTCCGCGTCGCGGTGCTCGTCGGCGCACTGGTGTTCGTCGGCGTCGCTGTCCGCGTGCGCGTCGGCGTGGCGGTGGCCGGGCCAGGCGTGTTGGTGCGAGTGGCCGTCGCTGTCGGCGTCGGCGTACGTGTGCGCGTCGGCGTCGGCGTTGGCGGACAGACGCCTGATACCGAGAGCGACTCCGTGCCGCTGGCCGCTTCGCCGTGGAAGCTGCCTTGGGCGGTCAGGCCGGTGTTGCCCTCGCCGTGCACGATGCCGATAGAGCCGCTGGCTCCGCAGGTGAAGTTCAACGCAACCAGCTTGCCGGTGTAGGTTGAGTCCGCTGCGCCGACGCCTTTGGCGCAACCCACCCCAGCCGAGTTGGCGCCGTAGAAGGATGCCGGGAAAGCACAACTCGGCCAGCTGAAGGTCTGTGCTTGGTTCGCCGTCGCGCCGCTGAACGACCAGGTCGAATCGAAACCTTCGTAGCTAAGGCCACCCAAGCTGGTCACGTAGAGCGACGCGAAGAACGGCGTGCTGGTGACGTTCGGGCAGACCGTGCCGGTTCCTGTGGCGGGATCCGTATCACAGTCGTCGGTCGTATCGCCGTTCGTGTCGATGCCAATTGCGAAGTTCAGCCCAGCGTGGGGAGTGTCCGCGGCGACGTCCTCATTGTCGCTACCTGTGAAGAAGGGAAGTGCCGCAATGAACGCAACGACTCCGGCCACCGCCAGAGACAACAGAGTCCTACGAGATGCCGCTCGCACACCAACCTCCGCACCTCCCCCGGAGCGGTCCGTCGCTCTCTGATGACAGAGTACACTCAGAAGCATCAGATTTTCGTAACATCTGCGGCCGGAAACGTATCAGTTTGTCTCCTCCACCACGCAGGGAGCCCTCTCGCTTTCTCTCAGCCGCAGCGACTAAAGTAGGGACGTATGTCCGCCATCTTCGCCGAGGCGCTTGTCAAGCATTTCGCTCCCGCGATCCACGCGGTCGATGGCATCGACCTCGACGTGCCCGAAGGGCAGATCTTCGGCTTTCTCGGCCCGAACGGCTCCGGTAAGACGACCACGGTCCGTGTGCTCACGACGCTGCTCCGCCCCACCAGCGGCCGCGCCACGGTCGCCGGGCTGGACGTCACCCGTCAGGCGGCCGAGGTGCGCAAAGCGATCGGTGTAGCGCTCCAGGACGCCGGCCTGGACGACCTCCAGACCGGCCGCGAGCTGCTACAGCTGCAGGGACGCCTCCACAGGCTCACGTCGCGCCACGCGGGCGACCGCGCGCGCCGGCTGCTCGATGTCGTTGACTTGGCTGACGCCGCGGACCGGCCGGTCAAGACGTACTCCGGCGGCATGAAGCGCCGGCTGGACCTCGCCGCGGCGCTCATGCACGAACCGAAGATCGTCTTCCTCGACGAGCCGACGACGGGTCTCGATCCGATCAGCCGCGCAGCGATCTGGCGCTACGTCCGCGCGCTGAACACGAGCGACGGCGTGACGTTCTTCCTGACCACACAGTACATGGAGGAAGCTGACCAGCTGGCGCACGAGGTCGCGATCATGGACGCCGGCCGCATCGTCACGCGCGGCTCCCCGGCCGAGCTGAAGGCGCGCATCAGCGCCGACGTCATCACCGTGCACATCGAGGGTGGCTCGGACGAGCTCGCGCGGGCAGAGCAGGCCGCGCGGCGGCTCGAGGGCATCGAGGACGCGCGCACCGTTGATGACTCGCTCGTGGTCTACGTCCGCGACGGCCGGCGCGCCATCGCGCGCATCGTCATGCTGCTCGACGAGGCGTCCCTGCGGGTGGGCGAGATCACGCTCGCACACCCGACGCTGGATGATGTCTTTCTACGCATTACCGGCCACCACATTGAGCCTGAGGAACACCAGCACCCGCCGGATGGCAACGGACAGGGCGAACGATGACCGTCGTCACGGCTTCGTACCATCTGATGCTGCGTGCCCTACGCGAATCGATGCGCCAGCCGGCCATCGAGCTGACCAACATCTTCATCCCCATGTTCTTCTTCGCCGTCACCGTCGGCGCTATCGGCAGCATCGCGAGCCGCGCCTTCGGCGTGACCAACTTCGTCGGCTTTCAGATGCCCGTCGCGGTGCTCCAGGCGGTGGCTGGGACGGCGGGTAACGCCGGCCTAGGCACCGTCCAGGACATTGAACGCGGCTACTTCGACAAGCTGATGCTGACGCCGGCGCCGCGCGTCTCGCTCGTCCTCGGCCGCGTCGCCGCCGATAGCGTGCGCGCCATGCTGCTCACCGCCCTCATCCTGATCGCCGGTCTGGCGGCGGGCTCCGGAATGCAGGCGGGCGTGGCCGGCGTGATCGTCGTCCTCATGCTGGCCGGGCTGTTTGGCATGGCGTATTCCGGCATCGGCATGGCGATCGCGCTGCGAACGGGCAGCGCGCAGGCCGCCCAGGCCGGATTTCTGATCTTCTTCCCGCTGCTCTTCCTCTCGCCGGCGTTTGCGCCCAAGGAGATCTTCGCCGATTGGCTCGAGTTCCTGGCGACGATCAACCCCGTAACGTATATCCTGCAGGGCATGCGACACCTCATCCTGGAAGGCTGGGACTGGCGCTCCCTCGCCGAAGCGCTGGCGGCGATCGTTGGCATCGGCGCCTGTACGCTCAGCCTGACGCTGCTGGCGCTGCGATCGAGGACGGCGTGATGGGACGGGCCGCGCTGGTGGCGCTCTTCGTCCTGTTCGCCGCGGTGCTGGTCGCCTGCGGCGGCTCGGATGATTCCAGCTCTCGAGAGGCCGCCACACCAGCAGCCACCGCACACACCACTGCATCCGGTACCGGCGTCTACATCGCCTTAGGCGACTCGCTCTCGGCCGGTGTCGGGGCATCGTCGCCGCAGACGACGTTCGTCGAGCTCGTCCACCAGAGCCTCGGGCCGGGCATCGAGCTGATGAACCTCGGGCACAGCGGCGACACGAGCGACGATCTGGTCCAGGGCGGCAACCTCGATCGCGCCGTCGCGGCGGTCGCGGCGAACAAGACCGACGACGACGAGACGAACGACGTGCAGCTCGTCACGCTGGAGATCGGCGGCAACGACCTGCTCCACCTCTACAGCTCGCTCGTGCAGACCGGCATCTGCCCCAACGTGGAAACCGCGCTGACGAAGCCGGAGTGCTCGCAGGCGCTGCACGATGCGCTCGACGGCTTCCGGCCGAACTTCGATAAGGCGCTCGACGACCTGCAGGCCGCCGACCCGGACCTACGCATCGTCGTGATGACGCTGTACAATCCGTTCGACTACCTGGGCGCGCTCGGTGACCTCGGCGTGCTCTCGCTCGACGGAAAGGCCGGCACGGAGTTCCCGGAAGGGCTGAACGACATCATTCGCTCCGTCGCCGGCGATCATCCGGGCGTGCTTGTCGCCGATGTCCACTCGGCGTTCACCGGCAAGACCGCGGGTCTCCTCTCCACGGACTTCATTCACCCGAACGACGCCGGCTATCGCGCCATGGCCGACGAGGTGATTGCGGCGCTTCGATAACGGAGCCCCCGAAATGAGGTAGGCTATGGCCGGCCCGACCGGCTCCAGCCTCCCGACAGGTCTCTGCCCATCGGCCGAGACTAGCAGGGAGGCTCGGGGCCGTAACGGACCCCGGCCTATGCCCGTTCACGTCTCGGAGGTCTCCGCATGCGGAAGCTAGCTATCGTCTTGTCCAGCGCCCTGGCGCTCGCCGCCCTGTTCGCCTGGCAGACCGCACCCGGCTCCGGCCAGGCCCGGTCGCCCTCGCCCAGCCTCGGCGATGCCGCCCGGGTCGCCGGCGGCGCAGGAGATGAGACCGATGCAGGCAAGATCGTCGTTCGCTATAAGGACGGCGTGCCCGCGGTCGCGGGGCTCGTCCACAGCTCCACGTTGGGCGGCGCCGTCATCGACATCAAGCCGCGCGCGCACCTCTACGTTGTCGACGTGCCGGCCGGCCGCAAGGCCGACGACCTCGTCTACGCCTATCGAAACGACCCGCTCGTCGCCGAGGCCGGCCTCAGCCGCGTCGTCCGCGCGTTCACCGCTCCGAACGACACGAACTACTCCTACCAGTGGCCCCTGCATAACACGACCGGTGGCATCCACGCTGAGGGCGCCTGGCCGCTGGCGGCGAACCGGGGCCAGGGCGTCGTCGTCGCTGTCATCGACACCGGCGTTGCCTACGAAAACCACGACGGACTCCTCGCCGAGGTCTTCCCCCAGCACTTCGTCCAGGCCCCAGACCTAGCAACGACGACCTTCGTCGCTCCCAAGGACTACGTTAACAGCGACGACCACGCGAACGACGACAACGGCCACGGCTCACACGTGGCCGGTACGATCACGCAGGACACGAACAACAACTACGGCGTCGCCGGCGTGGCGTACAACAGCTCGATCATGCCAGTCAAAGTATTGGACTACTCCGGCTTCGGCGAGGATGCCAACCTCGTCGCGGCGATCTACTACGCCGTCGATCACGGCGCGAATGTCATCAGCATGAGCCTCGGCTTCACCGGCACCGGCACACCGGACGCTAACGGCGTCTACTGCACCGAAGTCGTCGGCCTGAACGCCGCACTCGACTACGCCTACGCGCGCAACGTCGTCGTTGTTGCAGCGGCCGGCAACGAGAACGGCGGCCCGGTGGCCTGCCCGGGCGCCTATCCCACGGTGATCTCTGTTGCCGCCAGCCGTTTCGACGGCCAGGTCGCGTCGTACTCGAATGCCGGCGCAACGCTCGACGTGACGGCGCCCGGCGGCGATCCGAGCGTCGACCAGAACGGCGACGGCTTCTCAGACGGCGTCGTACAGGAGACGTACTGCTACGACTGGCTCTCGCTCTTCCTGCTCGGTACCTACGACTCGTTCTGCGACATCTTCATGTCGGGCACATCGATGGCCACGCCGCACGTCTCCGGACTCGCCGCTCTGCTGCTGGGCGAGGACCCGACGCTGACGCCAGACCAGGTGCGCTCGTACATCCAATCGACGGCCCGCGATCGCGGCGCCGCGGGTTGGGACGCCGTCTACGGCTGGGGCGCGATCGACGCCGAGGCTGCGCTCACGTCGCTGACGGGCGGCCCGCCGCCCACCCCGACGTTCACGCCCGTACCGACGAATACGCCAACGAACACGCCGCTGCCGCCTACAGACACGCCGACGCCCACGGATACACCCGCAGTCCCGCCCACACCGACCGACACGGCAGTTCCGCCTACTGCGACGGACACGCCGCTCCCACCGACGGCAACGCCAACGCTGGCGCCTGGCTCGGACCTGGTCGAGTCGTCTGTGAGCAACCCGCCCGCGACCGTCAGGCGAGGCACCCGCTTCACTGCGAATGACACGGTGCTCAACCAGGGTAACCAGCGCGCGAGCTCGTCGTCGACGACGCGCTACTACCTCTCGCTCGACCAGCAGCGCAACGCCGGCGACACGCGGCTCTCGGGCTCGCGCTCCGTCGGTCGCCTGTGGCCAGGCGCAATATCGAGCGGCAGCGTGCGCGTCACGGTGCCCAGCGGCACGGCCTTGGGCACGTACTATCTGCTCGCCTGCGCGGACGACACCTTCCGCGTCGCCGAGCAAATCGAGTCGAACAACTGCCGCGCCTCAGCGACGACGGTGCAGGTGA
>JBIOYF010000093.1:0-5480 GCA_044870035.1 Dehalococcoidia bacterium | reverse complement strand
AAGCACATGACGATCACGCTCACGCGCGCCAAGCTGGAGCAGCTCGTCGGCGACCTGGTCGAGAAGACGCTGGCGCCCTGCAAGCAGGCGATGGAAGACGCCAACGTGACGCCGGCGCAGGTGAACGAAGTCGTGCTGGTCGGCGGCCAGACGCGCATGCCTAAGGTGCAGGAGATCGTGCGCCAGTTCTTCGGCAAGGAGCCGCACAAGGGCGTCAATCCGGACGAGGTCGTCGCGATCGGCGCGGCGATCCAGGCGGGCGTGCTGAAGGGCGAAGTGCGCGACGTGCTGCTGCTCGACGTAACGCCGCTGACGCTCGGCATCGAGACGCTGGGCGGCGTGGCGACGCCGATCATCCAGCGCAATACGACGATCCCCACTTCGAAGGGCCAGACGTTCTCGACCGCGGCCGACAACCAGCCGAGCGTGGAGATCCACGTCCTCCAGGGCGAACGCGCGATGGCGCAGGACAACAAGTCGCTCGGCCGCTTCATCCTCGATGGCATCCCGCCCGCCCCGCGCGGCCTGCCCCAGGTCGAGGTGACGTTCGATATCAACGCGGACGGCATCCTGAACGTGAGCGCGCAGGACAAGGCCACCGGCCGGGAGCAGAAGATCACGATCACGGCCGGCTCCGGCTTGTCGAAGGACGAGGTCGAGAAGCTCCGCCAGGACGCCGAGCTGCACGCGGCCGAGGACCAGAAGCGTCGCGAGGAGATAGAGCTGCGCAACCAGGCCGACTCGATGGCCTACACGGCGGAGAAGACGCTGCGCGAGCAGGGCGACAAGGTGCCCGCCGACGTCAAGTCCGACGTGGAGGCGAAGGTGAAGGCCGTCCGCGATGCGCTCGCCGGCCAGGACGCGGACGCCGTCCAGCGCGCGACGATGGAGCTAAGCGAATCGATGCAGAAGATCGGCGCGGCGCTCTACGGTCAGCCCGGCGCGCCCGGCACGGACGGCGAAGCACCGCCGGAAGGCGAAGAGGCTAAGCCCGAAGAAGGCACCGTGGAGGGTGAGTACCGGGAGGTGTAGCTAGGACGCCGCGCCTGCTGGCGGCGTGTAATCGATCGGCGTGCCGCAGCGTGGCGTCGCTCCGGGCGTCGTCTCCACGCACGGCTCCTCGGCCGGCTTGCCGAGGTACCGGAAGCCCGCGAGCAGATCGTCGTAGGCGGCCAGCGTTTCTCGCTCTCCAACGGCATCGCCGTCGCGGTAGAAGGCGATCACGAAGTAGCTGGTATCGCGAGCATCGATGAACGTCGTGAGCTCGCGGTAGACGCGCGTTTCGCCGGTCTCGTTGGTGAGCCCGACCGGCGGCTGGTGGTGCATCGACTGCTGGCAGGCATCGTACCCTGAGAGGTTGAGCGACCGCGGTTCGCTGTCGAAGCCGACGCGGATGCCGAACCACGCCGAGATCGGGCAGCCGCCGCTGAGATCGAGATCGGCGCTGAAGACCGCCACGCCGTAGGGCGGCTCCGCTCGCTGCGGCCCGACGACAATACAGGCGCACGACGCGTAGGGCATCGGCGCCGCGCCCTCCACCCAGGTCCTGGGGTAGGAGAACTTGACTCCGCCGTCGCCCCCGTCGTACCACGCCGCGTCCGCCGCCCAGGAGATGCTCAGCCCGGCGCACACGTCCGTGCGCGCCTGTTCAGAGTTCTGCAGCCCGAGCTGCTCGTTCGTGACGATCAGCTGCCGGTCCTCGGGCGAAGCATCCGGCGTCTTGATCGCGATGCCGAAGCCGTCGTAGTACGCGATGCGGTCGCCGTTGGGCGACCAGGTGGCGCCACAGCCGCCCGCAGTGATGAATGGGTCCTTGTCCGGCGCGTACAGCTCGATCGGGCCGAACGGCTCCGGGCTGCCCTGCGTTGACCGCACCATGGTGCTGTCGGTCAGCGGCCGCGGCAACGCCGCGACGGCGGGGCGCATTGCGGGGGAGGGCAGCGCGTACGCATACAGTTTGCCCGCGAGATCATACGTTGCCGTTTTCAGGCTGCCATCCGCTCCGACGACTATGATCTTCTGTGTCTCTCTCGTGCCGCCGATCGGTTGTGGGCCCGATGGCGCCGGGCCTGGCTGCGTCCAGGTCGCTTCGATGAACATACCCGACTGCAGCAACGTCTTCTGGTTCCCGCCGTCCTTGTCCATCAGTACCACGTCGGAGACGCCGCTGCCGCCGAGCCGCTGTCTGGTGACGAGAAGTTGCTCGCTGTCCGGCGACCAGTGCACGGCCACCGGGCCCATCGAGAAGTTGCTCGCGCCACCGGGCGCCGGCGGCCGATCGACGAAGAGATCGACGTCCGTGGGGATAAACCCGAAGTCCGCGGGAGCGACCAGGACGCGCCGGTTGTTGATGATGAAGGCGATGCGCTGGCCGTCGGGCGAGAGCTCGGGCGCGGAGTACTCGACGCCCTCCGATGTCTGCAGGTTGCTGCTCAGATCGCTGCCGTCCGGTCGCACGATGTAGATGCTTCCCTGGAAGGAGAATGCGATCCGCTCGCCGGACGCGACAGCGGGCGTTCCGCCGTCGCCGCCGTTGCGTGTGAGCATTAGCGCCAGCAGCGCGATGCCCGCCGCCACCCCGGCGACCAGCGCCGTGCCGATCGCGATCTCGAGGGCCTTCAGGGCGCTTCCGGCCGACCTCCGCCAGATGTGCGCCAATGGAGCGCCCGCCGCAAGCCACGACGCTCGTCGAACTTCTGGTTGCCAGGCCGCGGCTTCCTCGCGGCTGCTTACGCCAAGCTTGCTTAGGATCTCTGAGACGTGGAACTTCGCCGTCCGCTCGGTGATGCCCAGCCGCGCCCCAATCTGCTCGTTGGTGGCGGCTTCGCGCAGGAGGGCCAGCACGTCCCATTCGCGGGGCGTAAGGATATCGGGGTGCCGTGGCCGGCCTCGTCGTGCCATAAGGAGAATGTAGCGCCGAACGGGGCGAATTACACTGATCTAGCAAAGGAGAGCCCGTGGCGACCCTTCGACAAGCTCAGGGTGGCGTAAGGTCAGCCGTCCTCCGCACGTCCACCACGCGCAGCTGGAGCCCGTCCGAGATGAGGCGGTCCGCCGAGAGGCTGTACACCAGGTCGACGCGCGATCCTTCGTCGATGCCCTCGCCGGGCTGACGGAACGCGATCGCCGGCCAGACGACCGCGCCGTCGCGCAGCTTCAGCCGCAGGTGCGCGCCGTCCGCGCCGACCTGCTGCCGCTCCGCGACGAGCACGTCGCGACTGAGGAATACGGGCTCGCGGTTGCCTTCGCCGAACGGCGCCATCCGGCCCAGCCAGCGGATCTCCTCGCCGCGTAGCGAGGACAGCGGCAGCTCGCTATCGATCTCGATGGCCGGCGTGAGATCGACGCCGGCGAGCTCGGCTCCGGCCGCCGCCAACAGGCGCTCCTTGATCGCGGGCAGCTTGTCGTTCTCCGCGGTAAAGCCGGCCGCCATGCGATGGCCGCCGAAGCGGACGAATAGCTCCGGACAGCTCCGGAGCGCGTCGGTGATGTGGAACTCCGGGATGCTGCGGCAGCTCGCTCGGCTCTCCGATTCGTCGCGCTGGTAGACGACCGCCGGGCGGCGGCGCGAGTCGACCAGCCGCGACGCGACGAGCCCCACGATGCCCGACGGCAGGTCTTCGTGTCCGAGCATGATCAGCGGCGTATCGACCTCGCCGGCCAGCAGCTCTTCGGCCAGCGTCATCGCCGCTTCGGTCGCCTGCTGCCGCTGGCGGTTCAGCGCATCGATTTCGCGCGCCAGCTCCAGCGCGCGCTCTTCGTCGCGCGTCGTCAGCAAGTCGAACGCGAGGCGGGCGTGGGAGAGGCGTCCGGCGGCGTTCAGGCGCGGCCCCAGCGTGAAGCCGAGCGCCTCCGTATCGATGCGCGCCGGGTCGCAGGCCGCGACCTCCATCAGCGCGCGCAGGCCGGGCCGCTCCGTTTTGCGTAGGGCCGCCAGGCCGTCGCGCACCAGGCGCCGGTTCTCGCCCGTGAGCGGCGCCAGGTCGCAGACCGTGCTGAGCGCGACGAGCTCGAGCATTGGAGCCTCGTCCTCGGGCCGGCCCAGCGCATCTCGCAGCGCGCGGAGCACGTAGTAGGCGATCCCGCCCGCCGACGGCTCGTCGAGCGCGTTCGGGTCGCGCTTCGGGTTCACGATGATCGCCGCCGGCAGCAGGGGCGGCGTGGTGTGGTGGTCGAGCACGATCGCGTCCATCCCCAGGTGACGGGCGTGGGCGATCTCGGCGACCGAGCTGGTGCCGCAGTCCGCGGTCAGCAGCAGCGTCGCGCCGAGCGTGTGGAGCGACTCGATGGCTCTGACGTTCAGCCCGTAGCCTTCGTCGACGCGGTGGGGCAGGTACGGGAGCGGTCGCGCGCCCAGCGCCGACAGGTTCTCGGTCAGTAGCGCGGCCGAGGTCACGCCGTCGACGTCGAAGTCGCCGAAGACGGCGACCGTCTCGCCGGAGCGGCAGGCGCGCGCGAGGCGCTCGACGGCGCGGTCCAGGTCGGGCAGCGGCGGCATCGACGGCCGCGTGTCGCGGTCGAAGAAGGCGCGCGCCGCGTCGGCGGTCGTCACGCCTCGGTTCGCCAGCAGCCGTCCGATCAGCGGCGGCCAGGGTCCTTCGGGGGCGGGGCCGCCGGCATCCTTGACGTGCCAGCGCTTGGCTGTAGCAGTTGTTGTTGTCACCATCTCGCCGCGATTGTACACCAGCGGCTCGATAACGCCGATTGAGACGTGTCAGTAGTCCTGTGGACGGGCGAAAGATCCTTCGGCCTCCACCCCGCTGCCGCCCTTCTCTTTCACCTCCCCGCTCGCCTCAGGATGACACAATCAGCGCTAGCCCAGCGGCGAGCCGCCGGCGCCGTAGATGTGCGCCATGCTGTGCAGGACGAGAATCGAGTCCATCAGGTCGCTCAGCGGGCCTTCCAGCTCGCCGAACTTGCGCCGGCCCTGGAGCTGCTCCTCCGGCATGCCCTGGACGAAGTCGATCAGCTTCTCGAAGTTCGTCGCGAACGACTGCATCAGCTCCGCTTCGCTGAGCTGCGCCTTGCCCGCGACGAGCTGGGCGTTGACCGCGTTGATGTCCATGCCCGCGGCGCCGTCAGCGCCCTCTGCCGCACTCGCGAGGCCACCGATGAACATCGGTGTGATCTCCGCGAGGGCGGTCACGTGGCAGTAGACCTGCTTGCGGTTCCAGCCGTCCTCGTCCGCGTCCAGCGCGCGCCGCGTCCAGTCGTCCGGGCCGAAGCCAGACATGACGCGCGCGCCCTCTCGCAGGACGGTGCGCAGTCCGGTGGTGAGGTCTTCCTTGGTGGTGGCTGCCATGGTCTGCTCCTATCTTGGCCGGCATGCAGTGCGGCGTGAGCATGATACGGGGTGCGTTGCACTGACGGCAACCGAGCGCGGCAGGCCACATAGGCACTGCCGCACGGGCCAAGAGCAGAAGGTTCTTGCCCACCCACCCGCCCGGAGGGTGCCTCTACTGTTCCCCGCGCCCCAACCC
>JBIOYF010000092.1:0-13174 GCA_044870035.1 Dehalococcoidia bacterium | reverse complement strand
GGTGAGGCGCAGGCGCACCGGCTGCACGCCGACTTCCTTGATCGACTCCGGCAGCAGCACTTTGCGATGGTCGAACTCCTCGTCGCCGATCAGCTTCGCCACCTCGGCGGCGATGTGGACGCTGGTCACCGAGCCGTAGAGCTTGCCCTGCTCGCCGACACGCGCCGGGATGCTGACGCGCGATCCCTCGATACGGCCGGCGAGCGCCGTCGCGTCGCGGTCCAGGTCGCTCTGGTGCTTCTCTTCGCGGGCTGCACGGGCGCCGCTGCGCGTGAGGTACGGCTCGATGGCGGGGGCGGCCAGGCCGCGCGGCAGCAGGTAGTTGCGCGCGAAGCCGCTCTTCACGTCCTTGATCTCGCCCACCTGGGCCGTGCCTTCGACGTTCTCCAGAAAGATGACCTTCATGGCGCGCTCCTCAAATTAATGGCGTCCCTTGCAGGACACCATCGGACTTCCATCTTGCTGTTCCGCAGCTCACCGATCAAGCGATAACGGGTCGGATAGCAGCTTATCTTCCCACACGTGGAAAGTGAAGGCTTGCAACGCATCTAGAACGAATGTACGACGAAATGCCGCTTTCTGTCAACTCTGCGCCTCCGTCTTGTGTCACCTTGAGCGAAGCGAAAGGTATTTCAGAAATGCTTCGGCAACACAGCAGGCGATGGACGAGATTGGGGGGCGGCTCAGGATGACACGCCATCCAGCGCTGCCAACAGCCCGCCCTCGTACGACGCGCTCAGCTCAGCAATTGACGCGTCGATTGCGTCCGCGAACGCAAGCCGGTCGCCGGTGACGCGGCCGAGGCGCGCGATCGGCACGCCGTGGCCGCTGGCCAGCGCTTCGAGCGCGTCCGGCTGCTCCGTCGAAACGACGATGCGCGACGGCGCTTCGCCGAAGAGCGCGGCGTCGAGGCGACCCTCGATCGCAACGGCGCCCGCGTCCAGGCCGCGCTCGCCCGCGATGCAGCACTCGGCCAGCGCGACCGCCAGCCCGCCGCGCGAGCAGTCGTGCGCGGACTTGAGCAGACCGTGGTGAGCCGCCTCCAAGCACAGGCGCTGTACATGGACTTCCAGATCGAGGTCGATCTTCGGCTGTCCGGCGACGAGGCCGCCGTGGCAGAGCTTGAGGTACTCACTGCCGGCGAGATCGTCCGCGCTGCCGCGCAGTGCAGCGATGCCCAGCACGAACACCTCGTCGCCGTCGTCGCGGAAGCCCATCGGCACGACGCGGTCCACGTCGTCGATCAACCCAAGCGCACCGACGACGGGTGTCGGGTAGATGGCCTCGCCGCTGGTCTCGTTGTAGAGCGAGACGTTGCCGGAGACGACGGGCACGCCCAGCGCCTCGCAGGCAGTGGCCATGCCGCGGATCGCCTGTTCGAGCTGGTAGTAGACCTCGGGCTTCTCCGGGTTACCGAAGTTGAGGCAATCGGTCAGCGCGACCGGCTCCGCGCCGGCGCAGACGACGTTGCGCGTCGCCTCCGCGACGGCCAGCGCGCCGCCGACGAACGGATCGAGGAAGCACATGCGCCCGTCGCCGTCCGTCGCCAGCGCGATCGCTTTTCGCGTGCCCTTCACGCGCAGCACCGCGGCGTCGCTGCCCGGCCCGACGACCGTGTTCGTCAGCACCTGGTGGTCGTACTGGCGCCAGACAGGACGTGCGGAGGCGATGGCTGGTGAACGCAAGAGGTCCGCCAGTACTGAGTTCGCTCGAGGTTCGAGGCTGGACGTTCGATTGTCGTCACCAGCAGCTCGAACCTCGAACTTCGAACTTCGAACTATGTCCGGCAGCGCCTCGAGGTTGTAGTTCTGCAGGTCGCCTAGCCAGCTCGGTTCCACGCCCTCGCGGACGTACTGCGGCGGATCGGTGAGCAGCGCGACCGGCACGCGCGCGACGACGCTATCGCGATCGCGCACGGTCGCCATGCCGTCGTCCGTCACCACGCCGATCGCCTCGCAGTGCAGCTCCCAGCGTTCGAAGAGGCGATGCACGTCGTCGACGTGCGCGCGCTTCGCGATCACGAGCATGCGCTCCTGCGATTCGGAGAGCATCACGTCGTAGGCCGTCATGCCTGCTTCGCGGCGCGGCACGCGCGCCACGTCGATCTCGATGCCGGTGCCCGCCTTCGCGGCGCACTCGACGGCCGAGCTGGTCAGGCCCGCCGCGCCCAGGTCCTGCAGCCCGACGATCCAGTCGCCGTGCTGTTCGGCCAGCTCGCAGCATGCTTCCATCAGCAGCTTCTCGAGGAACGGGTTGCCCACCTGCACCGCCGGTCGCCGCTCCTCGGAGCTCTCGTCCAGCTCGACGCTGGCGAACGTAGCCCCGTGGATGCCGTCGCGTCCCGTGTCCGCGCCAACGAGCAGCAGGACGTTGCCAGGCCCCTCGGCGCGCGCGCGCTGCAGCTGATCGATGCGCCCGAGGCCGGCGCACATGGCGTTCACGAGCGGGTTGCCGGAGTACGAGTCCTCGAACGCGATCTCGCCGCCTACCGTTGGCACGCCGAGGCAGTTGCCGTAGCCGCCGATACCGGCTACTACGCCTTCGAACAGCCGGCGGTTGTTGCGATCGCTGAGCGGGCCGAAACGGAGCGAATCGAGAATGGCGACCGGCCGCACGCCCATCGCGAAGATGTCGCGCACGATGCCGCCGACGCCGGTCGCGGCGCCCTGGTACGGCTCGATCGCCGACGGGTGGTTGTGCGACTCGATCTTCAGCGCGACACACCAGCCGCCGCCGATGTCGATCACGCCGGCGTTCTCCTCGCCGGCCTTGGTGAGCAGCCGGGGGCCGGTCGTCGGGAAGAGGCGGAGGAGGGGGCGGCTGTTCTTGTAGCCGCAGTGCTCGCTCCAGAGCGCGCCGATCATGCCCAGCTCGACGTCGTTCGGCTCGCGGTCGAGCCGTTCGCAGGCGAGCCGGTACTCGTCCCAGGAGAGCGCGATCTGGTCGAGCGTGCGCTGGTCGACGGTCATCGGGCGCTTCCAGCGTAGCGAAGGAGGCGCTCATACGCTAGCGGAAGTTGTAGACAATCGTCTCTCCGACACGTGGAACGTCGATGTAGTTGAGCACGTCGTACCGAAGCTGCGAGGGGTCCGCGCTGGCGGACAGCTCGAACGCTAACCGCACGGTCGCTGTCTCGCCGCTCGGAATATCGAACGGGGCGAGCCTGCCGTCAACCAGGGCAAGCACAGCATCGTGGGTGGCTTGCGAACTGTCCTTCAGCGAGAAGTGTGAGCTCGAGATCGGTATGATTTCACCCGGGGCGCGCTCATTCTTAATCACAAGCTCCAACTCTACGAAACGGCCGCCGGCCTCTGGACTAAGGAGAGGCGCGAAATTCTCATCGGCTGGATCTGTAGCCCGGGTGAGCTGTATGACGCCGGACTGGACCGTCGCCGTGCGCTCTTCGGTCGTCGAGTTACCTACCAGCAGGCGTTGATAGGACACGTCGCGCGTGATCTCCTGGCCGGCGAACGTCACGAATGCCGCGCACGCGCCACCGATCGCCGCGATGACAACCGCGGCGGCAATGGCAGACTTTAGCGCAACGTTCCTACCTGCCGGTGATGGGTCAGCCGAGAGGCTGAACGGCGGGAAGTCATCTGTCAGAGACAGCACATAGGCTTGCACTCGCGCCCCCCAGCGGAGCACACCGGACGCGTAACGGTGGAGCGGCTCCGGAAAGCGCCCGCGAATGAGAATGCCAACCCAGCCGATGGGAATAACCACGACAAGGCTAAGCGTCAGGGCGGCGAGGATGAAGACGTGGGGAACAGCTGACAGGAGCTTCCAGAACACGAGCTTCCAGCGAGCAAGCCGCTCTGGATATTGAACATCGTAATGAATCGGGTACGTCATGATGACGCCTCCTATCTCTAGCCAGCTAGGCTTGAGGGTAGCCGATCGGTCATGGGGCGCTTCAGCGTAACGAAGCGCTGCCGCGGCGGCAACGCGGACCGTTAACGAAGGCGGGGGAACACCGGCGGCTATGCGCGCGTGGCGATGATGACGGCGACGCCGAGCACGAAGATGACCGCGCTGATCCAGGTAGCGCTCCAGCCCTGGTTGCGCATCAGGTAGGTGAGACCGATACCGATGAGCCCGGCAAGGAAGAAGTTCAGCACATAGCGGCCCGCCCCCACCTCGTCCACCAGAACGACGGTCGGAGCGCTGAAGGCCGGCTGGACCGGCTCGACAGGCTGCATCGCCTGCGCGCCCATGTGCGGCGGCCCCGCGGCGATCCGCGAACCACAGCTCGGACAGGAGCCGGCGTCGCGTTTGACGGTAGCGCCGCACCTGAAGCAGATCGTCTCGTCCGGCTGGCGGACCGTGGCTTGCCGTTGCATGTTCATAGCCTCCCTCCAGGGGGGACACTCGAAGTATCGACAAGGCGGCTGGCGTGGCGTAGAGGGTGGCCGCTAGCTGCTGAAGTCGCCGATACTGCATTCGACGGCCATGCGCAGCGCTGACGAACGGTTCTTCTTCGCCTCGGCCGGCTACCAGGCCGATTCGCCGGCCGGCGAGTCGCCTGCTGCGTCGACCCTCGTTCCCGAACCGGAATTTGAGCGAACACCGGGACGCTTCATAGCTGCGTTTGCGCTCGCGGTTCTGGGTGGGGCGTTCGGCATTCTCGGAGCTTTGTTCCAGGAGCTCCGAGCAGGCATTTCTCCGCTCATCGCGATCGTCGGGGCGCCGATCATCGAGGAGTTCTTGAAGCCGTCCGGCATATACGTGGTCGTTGGTCGCTGGCCGCGTCTGTTCGAACGTCAGCTCTACATCGCGCTGCTTGCTTCGATTTCTGGTCTGGTCTTCGGCCTGATCGAAAGCGTCGTCTACGCGTCGCTGTACGTCGACGATCCCTCGAGCGCGTACCTCCTGTTTCGGTTCACGGTTCCGGTGGCGCTTCACATGACGGCGAGCTTCATCGCCGGCTGGGGCGTCAGTGCAGTCTTGTTACGTTGGGCGAGTTCCGGAGGGCGCTTCCCAAGGGCGAGCAGGAACGCGTTCGCTGCGGCGATCGCGCTTCACGCGATCTACAACACGACAGCGATCGCGCTGTCGATCGCGGGCGTACTCGACTTCGACTGACGAACCCTGGCGCTAGACGCCACCCCAGAAGATGAAGCGCAACCGGCTGATGCTCTGATACGTGAGGTCACACGGCTCGCTGTCCTCGTATATCTGAAAGTACACCCAGCCTTCGTCCGTGTCATCACGAACGAACAGGTGGAACCAGAAGCCCGAACTGGTCGCCTCCGGCGAGTATTCGTAGCCATCGCAGTCTTGCAACCGGAAGGAAGCGGGCGTGAAGAAGGCTGGGAACAGACCGTCCTTCTCCACAGTCAAGCGGAAGCCGACGAAGCGAGAGAATGGGAACACGCGATCGACATCGTTCGGGACCGGAGCATCATCGTTATATCCAACGAGCGATATCTTCACCCCGTTCGCCGATCCATGTGGTGCGGTCGTAGCAATCGATGGACTGGTCAGCGGCACACGGACATTCACCGTATCATCGCCGCCAAATAGCCCAGGAGCAGACAATAAGACAATAACGCCGATGTACGCGGCCAGGAGCGGTGCTCCGATGATGCCAGAGATGAGCTCACTATCGGGAGGAGCCGTATTGGCAAAACGGTACGGCGGGTACTCATCGCGCAGGAGATACAGGTACGATTGCTGGCGCAGATACCAGCGCATCGTGCCGACGGAGAAGTCGAAGAAGCGCCTCGGATACTTGGCCCCGACCAGCAACGAGAACCACGCCGCGACAGTGACAAACATCCACGCCAACTGGACGAACTGAAAGACGACGTATTGCGGGATGATCGTGATGAAGCGAACGAAGAGCCGCCAACGCGACTGGCGTTCGGGATAGGGCACGTCAAGGAGCACAGGATAGCGTCCTGGGTCCATGGAGAACGGCGGATACTCATCGCGCAGCAGCGCCGTATAGGCCACGACGTTGGCAGACCAGCGCATGATGCCCACGCTGAGGTCGAAGAGGCCGCGGGGGTAGCGGCCGGTGAACAGGATGGCGAACCAGGTGAAGAAGCTCAGCAGACTCAAGAGCGTCTGCAGGATGTAAACGACGATGAGCTGCGGGATGGCCAGAAATATCCGCAGGAGCGTCTTCCAGCGGTCCTGGTGCTCGTCGTATTCGACGCCAAAGAAGACGGGGTGCGGCAGGCCGGGCGTTCGGGCAGGCGCGGCAGTCACGGTCCGGCGTCCGTCCGTGGGCTAGAGCTTGTCCGCCAACTCGCTGCGCTTTCGTTCATACTCCTCGGCTGTGAGGATGCCTTCATCGCGCAAGCGGGCCAGCTCACGTAGACGGTCAGCCGTTCCGGCCAGCTCGCCGCTGGCAGCGGGCGCTGACGGCGCTCCGCCACCGCTGGCCATGCCGGGCTGGACGACGCCGGCGCCCGTCGATCGCATCGCCTCGGGCAGACCGTTTGGCGCGTAGACGACCACGGTGCTCACGGCCTTGTCGTGGAGCGCCTGCCGGTTTTTGTCGAACAGCACGAACAGTCCGTTCACGAGGCCACCGAGCGGCACTATGCCGTCGATCACGATGAACTTCAGGACGACGTCCCGCAGCCACATCGGGCCGGCGGTGACCGCCTTGCCGGTCTTCGTGTCGATCACGTACACGCCCACGATCTTCTTCGCCGGCGACTGCGCGTCCGAGGCGGCGAACGCAAACCAGATGAACCAGCCGATGATCAGGGTGAGCAGGAAGAGCACGCTTTCCAGCAGCCTCGTGCCGAAGAAGCGCCGCGTGTACGTCACGCGCTCGACGGTGCCCGTTTCGTCCGCGAGGAACACCCCGCAGTTCTGGCAGAACCGCGTGATTTGGCCCGGCGTGCTACACCGGCGGCATGCCTGACCCGCTGCTTGGACTGCAACCACCTGAGCCTCCTTCTTTATCTTAGCCTGCTTGTAACGTCGGGACCCTACGGCTCCATGCTAAACGGCGGATACCGGTCCGTGAGCAGGTTTGAGTAGGCGTTGGCCCGGTGTTGCCAGCGCAACGCTCCAACGACGAACCGGAAGAGCGACTCCGGGTACTTCTTCGTGAACAGGATCGCGAACCAGGCGATGAACGTGACAAGTTCGGCGACCAGCAAGAGGAGCAACGCGACGAGGGCGCTGGGCAGCACCAGCAGCCACTTCACGAAGATCATCCAGCGCGACAGCTCCTCCGGATACGCCACGTCATACGTCACCGCATACTTGCCGGCGTCCATCGAGAATGGGGGATAGTCATCGCGCATCAGGAAGATGTACGCAGTGACGTTCGCCGCCCAGCGGTTGACGCCTACCACGAAGTCGAACAGACCTCGCGGGTAGCGTTTCGTGAAAAGGATGGCGAAGAACGCAATGAACGTCACCACGGCAGAAATAACCGCCAGCAAGTAGACCACGATGAAGTGCGGGATGGCCAAGAGCCACTTGACGAAGATCAGCCAGCGCGACAGCTCCTCCGGATACTCGACGTCGAAGGTTACGGGATAGCTCTGTGCGGTTGCGGTTGCCACCTGACGCCTCCTTGCGCTACGCCCGCCCGGGGATCGACCGCTATTGTACTACAGCCGCCACGCCCGCCTCGATGACGCTGCGCCAGAGGACCAGGCCGTCCGTGCCGCCCATCAGCGCCTCGCCGGCGCGTTCAGGGTGCGGCATCATGCCCAGCACGTTGCCACCTTCGTTGACTATGCCCGCTATGTTGCGCAGCGAGCCGTTCGGGTTCGCCTCCGGTGTGATCGCGCCGTCGGGCGTGCAGTAGCGGAACGCGACGCGACCGCTCGATTCGAGCGCGTCCAGCGTGGCCTCGTCCGCGTAGTAGCGTCCTTCGCCGTGCGAGATCGGCACGCGCAGCACGTCGCCGGGCCGGCAGAGCCGTGTGAACGCCGAGCTGGTGTTCTCGGCGCGCAGGTGGATGTCCTCACAGCGGAACTGGAGGCTTTCGTTGCGCAGCAGCGCGCCCGGCAGCAGTCCGGCCTCGCAGAGGACCTGGAAGCCGTTGCAGATGCCGATCACCGGCCGGCCCGCCGCCGCGTGGCGCGCCACGGCCTCCATCACCGGCGAAAAGCGCGCGATGGCGCCCGTGCGCAGGTAGTCGCCGTAGGAGAAGCCGCCGGGCAGGACGACGCAGTCGTAGCGAGACAGGTCGCGCTCGCGGTGCCAGACAAGGTCGGCTTCCTGCTGGAGCACGTCACGAAGGACGTACTGGCAATCGTGGTCGCTCCAGGTGCCGGGAAAGACGATGACGGCGAAGCGCATGTCTCAGGAACATGGAACCAGGAACCAGGTACCAGGGCAAGTAAGGAACGAGGTCTGTCGGGCCGGAACTAAGGGCCGCGGCGCGGGCGGGCTGGCGCGGATGCGCCGGGCAGCGAGGGTAGGGGCGGGGTCGCAGAGAGGCGGCGCCCGGGCCGGAAACGTCCGATCAGCGCTCGCCGCTCCGGCTCGGTCGGTTCCGGGTAGGCGATGCGCGGATGGTAGACCCCGCGCAGCGTCTGCTTGAACGACTCCGCAACGGTCCGCAGGTCGCGCAGCGTCAGATCGCATTCGTCCAGCTCGCCCTCGGCGAGCCGCTCGACCTGGATCTGCTCGACGATCTCGTCGATGCGCGCCGGCGAGCGGTCGGCGCTGGCACGCACCATCGCCTCGGTGCCGTCCGCGAGCATGACGATCGCCGTCTCGCGACACTGCGGCCTGGGGCCGGGATAGCGGTACAACGATTCGTCGACGTAGGGGTCCTGCGCGCTCGCCTTTCGGAAGAAGAACGGGATCAGCCGCGTGCCGTGGTGCTGCGGGATGAACGACTGCACCGCAGGCGGCAGTCGGTGCTGCTGCGCCAGCGCGACGCCGGCGCGCACGTGCTCCGAGATGATCTGCGCGCTCTTGCTCGGCTCCATCGCATCGTGCGGGTTGCTGCCGCCGAGCTGGTTCTCGATGTAGTAGCCCGGCTGGACAACCTTGCCGATATCGTGGTAATAGCAGCCGACACGGGTGAGCAGCGCGTCCGCGCCGATCAGGTAGGCGGCGCGCTCGGCCAGGTTGCCAACGATGACGCTGTGATGGAACGTGCCGGGCGCTTCGTCCTGCATGCGCCGCAGCAGCGGCGCGTTCAGCTGCGCCAGCTCCATCAGCTGCGCGCGCGTCGTCACGCCGAGGAGCGTGCCGACCAGGGCGAAGCTGCCCGCCGTCAGCACGCCGCTGCTCAACCCGCTCGTGGTGGCGGCGGCGGTCATCCAGACGGCGTCCAAGCGCTGTCGTTCCGGCTCCAGCAGCCACATCGCGAAGAGCATGCCGAGCGATACGCCCGTGACAAGCAGCCCTCCCAGCAGGTACTGGTTTGGCCGCTCGGCGCGGTCGACCGCGTAGGCGCCCACGATGGCGCCCGCCGCGTAGAAAAACAGCACACGGCCTGCATCGACAGAACCGATCGAGCCGACAAGCGAGAGATCGGGCAGGCTGATGACGGCGAACATGAGCAGCCCGGCCTGCACGAGCCCGACGAGCACCGCGAGCCGCGCCTCGAGCAGCGTGGCGATCAGCATGGGTACCAGCGCCAGCGGCAGGAAGTACGGCAGGAAGTGCCGGCTCTCGTCCGGGAAGACGAGGCCGAAGTAGACCGTCGCACCGAAGAGCGGCAGCGCGACCAGCAGCGAAAGCAGTACCAGGTTCTGTGTAGAGCTGGCGGCCGGGACGGGAAAGCGCCAAAGGTAGGCGGCCAGCGTCACGGCGCCGAGCAGCGCAACGACGGCCACCGCGGCCAGGTTCTCCCACTGGAACCGCGGCGCCAGCAGGCCGACCTCTTCCATCACCTCGCGCGCGCTGGCGTCGATCGGCGTTCCTCCGTTGACGATAACCTGGCCCTTAGCCACGCTCTGCTGCACGGGCTGGACGTTCTCACGCGCCGCCTGACGTGACGTCTCCGTCGCGTCTTCATCGATGATCAGCGTGGAGACCACGAGCGGCCGGACGAGATCGGCGACGAGGGTCGCCTCGGCTGCGCTCAGGTCGGGGCTGATCTGCTGCAGCAGGCCGTCTCGTTCGCCTTGCAGGCTGTCGTCGCCGACGGAGCGGCTGAGCGTGTCGGATAGGACGCGAGTCGACTCGTCTTGCACCTTCTGCCACGCGTCATCCGGCAGCGCGAGCACGGTGTCGATGCTTCCGCGCGAGAGCCCCAGGTCTTGGATGGCGAGCAGCCGGGCGCGCTTCGCGGAGTCACTGAGCGCCTCGTTATTGCGCGCGGAGTCGACGCTGCGTAGCGCGTTCGCCAATGTCGTGAGCTTGCGGGCCTGCACGCTGGGGTCGTAGACGAGCACCGGCGGCACGGTGTCGGCTGCCGATGCGCGCGCCTGCTCGGTGAGGACTTCACTCTGGAACGTCTTGCTCCGTGGCGAATGGATATCTCGCGAGGCGATGTCACCTTCGCTGACGCTGACGCTGCGCGGGAAGAACGGAAACAGCGCCCCGATGAGCGCGGCGGTCAGGAAGATGGCGAAGAAGAGGACGCGATTTGGACTCAAGGGCTGCATGGAACGCGCCTCGGCATAGCGGCTTCGTCCTTCATCATAGCAGACGCCTCCAGCGGCTCCGGGAGGCGGCGCTTAGCGCTGTCCGCTTGCAGAAGGATAAGAGACGCAGCGCTCGCTCCAGCTATCGAGCTTCGAACGCCGAGCATCGAGCTACGAGAGCAGCTCTCTCACGATCTCGTTGATCTCGCGGCCTTCGGCGCGGCCGCGGAACTGCTGCATCAGCACGGGCATCACTTTGCCGATGTCCTTCGCGCCGCTGGCGCCCGTCTCCTGGACGGCGCGCCGCGCTGCCTCGACGATCTCGTCGCGCGAGACGGCCGCGGGGAGGTACGCGCTGAGGACAGCCAGCTCGGCTTCCTCTTTATCGACGAGATCGCTGCGGTTCGCCTTACGAAACTCTTCGATGCTCTCGCGCCGCTGTTTCGCCTCCTTGGCGAGTACGGCCAGCGTGTCGTCATCGGTCAGCTCACGGGCAGCGGCGATCTGCGCGTTGTGCAGAGCCGAGAGCGCGAGGCGCAGCGTGTCGCGCCGCGTCTGCTCGCCCTGACGCATCGCGTCGCGAAGATCGGCGTCCAGCTGTTCCTTGAGCGACATGGGTCTTGCGAAAAACCCCGCCTTGGGCGGGGCTATCGCTCTCGGGGTGTGGTCCGGGACTTGCGCCGTTTGGCGGCCGCCTTGCGCTTGCGCTTCACGCTGGGCTTCTCATAGTGGCGGCGCCGGCGCGCTTCGGAGAGAATGCCGTACTGTTGGACTCGCTTGGTAAAGCGCTTCAGCGCTGACTCAAGCGATTCGCGTTCACCTACAATGACTTCCGCCAATACGTTCTCCTCTCCTCCCGCGTTAGCCTGCTTATCTTACTTACGTTCCCGTCAACGATCAAGTATAGCAGCCTCGAATTGAATCTCGGTACCAGCCAGCCAGACCCGCAGCGGGGCCAGCCCGCGGAGCTGCTCGGGCGGCATCTCGAAGGCGTTCGGCGGCAGCAGGGCGAGGTCGGCCCGGAGGCCCGGCCGGATCGATCCGCGCTCCGACTCCAGCCCGGCCGCGAAGGCCGCGCCGGCGCTCCACCAGCCCAGCGCCTCCAGCGCGGGCACCGTCTGGTCCTGCCCGACGGCCCGGCCCGAGGCGGCCAGCCTGTCCACCGCCGCCGCAATCGACGCGAGCGGCGCCGGCGCGGTCACCGGAGCGTCCGACGAAGCGGCCAGGCGCACGCCGGCCTCCCCCAGCGTTCGAAACGCGTAGAGCCGCTCGAGCTCCTCCTCCGGCACCAGCGCGAGATAGCGGTCGCCCCGCTCGTGGATCAGCGAAGGCTGGCTGACGACGACGATGCCCGGGCGCGCGATCTCCGGCGCGCAGCCCACCGGCAGCTGCGAGCAGTGCTCGATGCGGTGGCGGTGGTCGGCGCGCGGTCGCCGTCGCACCGCCGCTGCGATCGCGCGGATGGTGGCCAACACGGCCTCTTCGCTGACGGCGTGGACCGCCACCTGCCGTCCGGCGTCGTGCACATCCGCGACGATGCGCGCCAGCTCCGATTCGTCCGGCTGCAGCCGCCCGCCCAGCTCGCGCAGCATGACCTTCACCGGCCCGCGTCGCAGCCGTCCCGCCGCCCCGCGCTCCGGCAGCCACCCGAAGTGTTCCCAGCCCTCCATCAGCACCACGTCGAGCGGCAGCGAACCGTCCTCGAGAAGGCGCTCGAAGAGCCGCCATTCGCCCGGCCCGTTCGTGTGCGAAGCGTCCTGCGCGCAGACGATGCCGGCGCGGAGCAAACACCGCGATGCCTCGCGGACGCCGGCGGCGACCTCTTCGTAGGGCGGACGCGGCAGCGCGCGGTCGATCACGTCTTCCATCTCGATCAGCACGCCGTTCGGCTCGCCTGTAGTGAGATCGCGCTCGATCGACGCGCCGGGCCGCTCCTCCGTATCGATGGCGATGCTCAGCTCGCGCAGGGCGAGCGAGTTGAGCACGCTGGCATGCCCGCTCCGGTGGATCAAGCGCACCGGATGCTCTGACGCCGTGTCGAGGTCGGCGCGCGTGGGGTGGCGGCGTTCGGCGAGCGACGTCTCTTCGTAGCCAAATGCGCGGACCCAGCGGCCGGGCTCCGTGGTCGCCGCGCGTTCGCTGATCGCGCGCTGGATGTCGGCGATACTGCGCGCCGGCGAGCAGTCGACCGAGCGCAGGCTCGCCGCGTACGAAAGCAGATGGCAGTGCGCGTCGATGAACCCGGGGATGAGCACGCCGCTCTGACAGTCGATCCGCTCTGCGCCGCTGCCGACCGCAGCCGTCGCGCCGCGGCCCACAGCCGCGATGCGCCCGTCACGCACCGCGACGGCAGCGGCGCGTGGCCGGGCTGGGTCCATCGTGTAGACGCTGGCGTTGTGGAAGAGGAGCTCACTCATCACAAAGCAAACGACCGTCCTCCCATGATAGTAAGACGGCCGCTCTGGGTTCTGGCTACGAATATGCTAGTCGGCGGAGGGCAGGACCTTCGGCTGCATCAGCGTCATCGCCGCGCCGCAGCATTCGATCTCGCCCTCGTCGGGCTTGATGCAGAGGATCTCCGTACCGCACTTCTCGCACTGGAATCGCTTCCCGAGCTGGTTCGCCATGATACCCTCCCGCCTTACTGC
>JBIOYF010000091.1:0-9759 GCA_044870035.1 Dehalococcoidia bacterium | reverse complement strand
GTCGACCTGGCGGCGATGCGCGACGCGATGCGCACCCTGGGCGGCGACGCGAAGAAGATCAACCCGCTCGTGCCGGTCGACCTCGTCATCGACCACTCCGTACAGGTCGATTACTTCGGCTCGGCGGACGCGGCGGAGCGGAACGCGCGCCTCGAGATGGAGCGCAACCTGGAGCGATACGCGCTGCTCCGCTGGGCCCAGCGCACTTTCGACAACTTCCGCGTAGTGCCGCCGGACAGCGGCATCGTGCACCAGGTGAACTTGGAGTACCTGGCCTCGGTCGTAGCCACGCGCGAGAACGGCAAGACAGAAGCGTATCCCGACACGCTCGTCGGCACCGACTCGCACACGACGATGATCAACGGCCTAGGCGTGCTCGGCTGGGGCGTCGGCGGTATAGAGGCGGAGGCGGCGCTGCTCGGCCAGCCGGTGTCGCTGCTTGTGCCCGATGTCGTCGGCTTCAAGCTGACGGGGCGCTTGCCGGAAGGCGCGACCGCGACCGACCTGGTACTGGTGGTGACCCAGATGCTGCGCAAGCATGGCGTTGTGGGCAAGTTCGTCGAGTTCTACGGGCCGGGACTGTCGGCGCTGCCGCTCGCGAGCCGCGCGACTATCGCGAACATGTCGCCGGAGTACGGCGCGACGTGTGGCTTTTTCCCGGTGGACGACGAGACGCTGGCCTACCTGCGTCTGACGGGGCGCGACGAGCAGCAGATCGCGCTCGTGGAGGCGTACTGCAAGGAGCAGGGTCTCTTCCGCACCGACGCGACACCCGACCCGGTGTTCACCAGCACGCTGGCGCTCGATCTCTCTACCGTGGAACCGTCGCTGGCAGGGCCGAGGCGGCCGCAGGACCGCGTCTTGCTCTCGGACGTGAAGGGCAACTTCCGGCAGGAGCTGCCCACGCTGATGCTGCCGAAGAAGGCCAGCGTGCACGACCAACCGTTGATGACGTGGACTGACGAAGGCGGTGCGACGCTGAACAAGCCGCTGGAAGGTGACGGAGCGGTCGATGAACGCGTGTCCGTGACGCTGGATGGCCAGACGTGCGAGCTGCACCACGGCTCGGTTGTCATCGCCGCGATCACGAGCTGCACGAACACGTCGAACCCGGACGTGATGCTCGGCGCGGGCCTGCTCGCAAAGGCGGCGGTCGAGCGCGGGCTGCGCGCCCACCCGTGGGTGAAGGCGAGCCTCGCGCCGGGCTCGCGCGTGGTGATCGACTATCTCGAGGAGGCGGGCGTGCTGCCTTACCTGGAGCAGCTCGGCTTCTACCTGGCCGGCTACGGCTGCACCACCTGCATCGGCAACTCGGGGCCGTTGCCGGACGCAGTCGCCGCGGCGATCGACGACGCGAACCTCGTCGCGGCGGCCGTGCTATCGGGCAACCGCAATTTCGAAGGCCGCATCCACCCGCAGGTGCGCGCGAACTACCTCGCGTCACCGCCGCTCGTTGTAGCGTACGCGCTGGCCGGCCGCATGGACATCGACCTGCAGAGCGAACCGCTCGGTACGGGGAGCGACGGCGCAGCAGTGTACCTGCACGACATCTGGCCGTCGGAACGCGAGATCGACGACGCCGTGCGCAACGTGACCGCCGACATGTTCCGGCGGGAGTACCACTCGATCTTCGAAGGCACGGATGAATGGAAGTCGTTACCGGTGCCGGGTGGCGATCATTTCGCCTGGGACGAGACATCGACGAACGTACGCAAGCCGCCGTTCTTCGACGGCCTGACGCGCGAGCCCGCGCCGCTGCGCGACATCATCGACGCGCGCGCGCTCGTCGTCGTGGGCGACTCCGTGACGACCGACCACATCTCGCCGGCGGGTTCGATCGCGAAGGAGAGCCCGGCCGCGAAGTATCTGCGCCAGCAAGAAGTCGAGCCGAAGGACTTCAACTCGTACGGGGCGCGCCGCGGCAACCACGAGGTGCTGATGCGCGGTACGTTCGCGAACGTACGTGTGCGCAACAAGCTCGCCCCAGACAGGGAGGGCTGGTGGACGCAACACCTGCCTTCGAACGAAGAGATGACGACTTACGATGCGGCGATGCGCTACGAGCAGGAAGGTGTCCCGCTGATCGTGCTGGCGGGCAAGGAGTACGGCACCGGCTCGTCACGCGACTGGGCAGCGAAGGGGCCGGCGCTGCTGGGCGTGCGCGCGGCGATCGCGGAGAGCTTCGAGCGGATCCACCGCAGCAACCTGATCGGCATGGGCGTGCTGCCGCTGGAGTTCGCTCCGGGTGAGTCGTACGAGTCGCTCGGCCTGACCGGCCGCGAGCGCTACGCGATCGCTGGTATAGCGGAGGGGCTGTCGCCGCGCAAGCAGCTTATCGTGCGCGCGGTGGCGGACGACGGCAAAGAGACGTCGTTCACAGTGACCTGCCGCATCGATACGCCGGTCGAGGCGGACTACTACCGCCACGGCGGCATCTTGCAGTTCGTGCTGCGCCAGCTGGCCGGCTAGCCCTCCGCGGCCCTGCGGCCCAGCGTTTCGATGTCCGGTTCGTTGCTCAGCAGGATCAGCCGGTCGCCCAGGTTGATGACGTGCGAGTCCGGCGGCCCGACGACGAGTGCGCCGTCCGGATGCTGGATCGCCAGCAGCGACGTGGAGCTGCAGCGGTGCAGCATGTCGTGGACGTTCTGACCGGCAATCTGCGACTCCTCAGAGACCACCAGCTCCGCCAGCAGCTGGTCGCCCTGGCGGCCCGACGCGAGCACGTCGAAGAAGTCGACGGTGAGGGGCTGGAGCGCCGAGAGCGCCATCCGGCGGCCCGCTAGCTTGTACGGCGAGATCACGCGCTCGGCGCCGGCCCGGCGCACGCGCGGCTCGCTGAATGGCTGGCCGACGCGCGCGATGACGAACAGCTCCGGCCGCAGCGCCTTCGCGGTCAGCGTGATGTACGTGTTGCCCGCGTCGGAGTCGGACGCGGCGAGTAGGCCCCGAGCGTGCCGGATCCCCGCCCGCTCCAGGATCGCGTCCTGTGTCGCGTCGCCCGGGATGAGCAGGTAAGCGTCGCGTTCGCAACGCTCGATCGCCTCGGGGTTGTTCTCAACGACGACGAACGGCACGCCTCGTTCGCGGTACTCGCGCGCGATCTCCTCGCCCACGCGGCCGAAGCCGCAGAGGATGTAGTGGTTGCGCAGCGCTTCGATCTTCTGTTGCATACGGCGAATGCCCAGGGCTTGCGCCAGCTCGCCTTCGACCGCCGACTGCACGACCGTCGTGAGCAGGTAGAAGGCGACGCCCACGCCGAAGAGTATCACAAAGATCGTGAAGATCCGGCCGCCGTTGCCCAGCGGGTGCACCTCGCGGAAGCCGACGGTGGTGATGGTCGTCACCGTCATGAACTGCGCGTCCAGGAACGACCAGCCCTCGATGATCATGTAGCCGGCGACGCCGAAGACAAGCAGCGAAAATAGTAGCGCGCCGCCCGTGAGCAGGCGGCCCCAGGGAGCGATCGGCTCGACGTGGAGGTGGCCCAACCGGCTGCGGAACGGGGATGGCCGGTTCATGGATGCTTGCTGCTTGCCGGCCGGGTCAGGCGCCCCCTGGAGCGGGCCGGACCAGATAGACCGGCGCGTCGCTCTGGAGCATGCGGTCGGCGACGCTGCCGAGCGCGACGCGCACGAGCCCGCCGCGTCCGTGCGAGGCCATCACCACCAGATCGACGCCGTGGTCTACAACAAAGTCCGCCAGCATGTCGGCGGGCTGGCCGTCAAGCACGTGCGTCTTGACCGCGATGTCGCCGCTCAGGCCCTGCGCGAGCCCGGCCAGGTACTCCTCGGCGCCCTTCTGCATCTGGCCGACGATATCGACCGCGGCGACGGACGGCATGTCGAAGACAAACGTTTGTGAGACGGGCGGGACTGCCTGTGCGATGTGGAGCGTCGCGTTGAACTGCTTGGCAATGCGCTTGGCGATCGCGAGCGCGGACTCAGCGAGCTGAGAGCCGTCCAGCGGCACGAGCACCGCGTCAACCTTGATCGCCTTGGCCGGCTGCGAGAGCACCTTCGGGCCGACGATCAGGCGCGGCACGTGAGCGCGCTGCGCGACTTCGCCGGCTACGCTGCCGTACCACCAGCGACCGAGGCCGGAGCGCCCGTGCGTGGCGAGCGCCAGCAGATCGGCGTGGCGAGAGTCGACCAGCTTGAGCAGCTCTTCCGCGGCCTGGCCGGTGAGCACCTCGGCGTCGATCTTGACGCCGTCCACCAGGTAGCGCTGGGCCGTCTTGGCCAGGTACTTCTCGTAATACTGCTCGCCCTCCTTGAACAGATCGTCCGCCACGGCGGGCAGCGCCTTGATCAGCGCCTCCTCGGCCCCTTCCCACACCGTGACGAGCAGCACGCGCCCGCCGAACGTCTTCGCGAACAGCGTGGCGTACGGGACCGCGCGCTCGGAGAGCTCCGAGCCGTCGAGCGAGACAACGATCAGGTCTTCAGCCATGCGTCCTTCCTTCTGCTAGTCGCGTTGCTGGCGCGACGCGCCTTCCAGCGTGCGTGCCCTCGACTCTCCGGTCGCGACCTCCGGCCAGCGGCCGGCCCACGGTCGCGCCGCCTCGATCGCGGCCGAGCAACGCAGCACGCCCACGTCGTCGCCGGCCCGGCCCGCGATCTGGACGCCGAGAGGGACGCCGTTACTGTGCACGCCGAATGGTATCGACGCCGCCGGGCTGCCGTTGGCGTTGAAGATGGGCAAGAAGTTGCCCGGCCACGGATACTTCTGCTGCAGGTGCGGCGCATCGCAGCGCGGAGCGGGCTTGCCCATCACCGGCGCGAGGAAGTAGTCGAAGTCGCGGAACCAGCGGCTGATCGCCGCGCCCCACTGCTCGCGCCGGCGCACGGCATCCGCGAACTGCCAGGCCGGTGTGGAGAGGGCTGCCTCCATCGCGCGCCGGCCGTAGTCGGTCAGCTCCTCGAAGTGCTCGTCGAAGTCGGGCTTGATCAGCCGCGCGTACATGTACTCCTCGGGCGAGGAGAGCGCGAGGCCGCCGCCCTGCTCCTGGCGCGGTGGGTGCGACTCGATCAGCTCGCAGCCGAGCGATGCCAGGAGCTTCGCCGCATCCTCGACGGGCTGCCGGACCTCCGGATCGACCTCCATGTAGCCGTAGTCGATGCTGTAGGCGACGCGCGTGCCGGCCAGCGGCTTGTGATCGAGCGCGTCGCAAAAGTTGGGCGGCGGCTCGTTCATGCAGAGCCAGTCGCGCGCGTCCGGCCCGGAGATCGCCTGCATCAGCAGCACCGCGTCGCTGACGGTGCGCGTCATCGGGCCCTGGTGCGACGTATGAGGCGCGCCGCGCCAGCCGTCGTGCGCGATGCGCCCGAAGGTCGGCTTGAGGCCGTAGGTCCCGTTGTAGAACGCCGGGATGCGGATCGAGCCCGCGCCGTCCGTCCCGATCGCGAGGGGCCCCAACCCGGCGGCGACCGCGCTGCCCGCGCCGCCGCTCGAACCGCCGGCGGTGCGCTCGAGGCCCCAGGGGTTGACCGCTTCGCCGCGCAGCCGGTTTTGCGTGACGTCCAGCAGCCCGAACTCGGGCGTATTCGTCTTGCCGAGCACAACCCCGCCCGCGGCGAGCACGCGGTCGACGGCGGGCGAGTTCTGCTGGTGGTAGTAGTCTTTGAAGACGAGCGATCCGTGCGTGGTGGGCAGCCAGGTGGTGTAGAGGATGTCCTTGATCGAGACCGGCACGCCGCAGAGGAGCGGCTTCTCGCCGGGCTGGAGCCACTTACGCTCCGCGTCGCGCGCGGCGGCGAGCGCCCCTTCGTGGTCGATGCAGAGATAGGCGTTCAGCGTGGGGTTGAGCCGGTCGATGCGGCGCAGCGTGACCTCGGTCACCTCGACGGGCGAGAGCTTGCGCCGCGCGTAGGCGGCGAGCAGCTCGGCGGCGGAGAGATACGCTACGTCTTCGCTGGACATGGGCCGGTGCATTATAGCGGCGTCATCCGCAAGTGGCACCCGGACCGTCAGATCGCCAGCGCGAGGCCTTCGCTGCGGAGGTCCGAGGCGACGGCCCAGCCGCGGTCGGGCAACGAAGCGACGACCTGGCTGCGCGAAAGCTCCCACGGGCCGCAGCGCAGCACTCGATGGCCGCGCCGTTCCAGCTCGGCCGTCGACTCGTTCGGGAAGCGGCTCTCCATGGCGAGCCGGCCGTCCGCCGTCACGACCCAGCGCGGCGCGTTGATCGCGCTGTGCAGGTCGAGCTGCCAGTCGACGACGCCCGCGATCGTCTGGAGGTTGCACTGCACCTGGAAGTCGGCGCCCGGCGTACCGCCGCCGGCGAGCAGCCGGCCGTCGCGGACGCAGAGGAAGTTGTTGAGCGTGTGGACCGTTCGTTTGCCCGGCGCGACGCAGTTCGGGTGGGACGGGTCGGCGCTGAAGCCGAGCATGCGGTTGTTCATCAGCACGCCTGTGCCGGGGATGACGAAGCCGCTGCCCCAGATGGCGAAGACGCTCTGGATATAGCAAACGACCGTGTTTTCGTCGGCGACGACGAACGACGTCGTGTCGCTGCCGGCGGGCACCGCCGTCGAACGCGCGCGCGACATGTCGATCTGCGCGGCGCATTGCGCGGCGTGCTCTTTCGAGAGCAGCCGCTCGACCGGCACGTCGACGACGAGCGGATCGGCGAGCTGCTGCCGCGTGTCCTCGAACGCGAGACGAATGGCCTCCGACATCACGTGGACCGAATCGGGGCTGGCGAGGCCCCACTCGGCGACCGGGAAGTGTTCGACGATGTTGAGCGCGATCAGCACGATCAGCCCCTGCGACGGAGGCGCCTGCTCGTACACCGTGCAGTCGCGGTACGTCGTCGACGCCGGCTCGTGCCAGTGCGCCTGGGGCTGACCGAGATCATCGTCGCCGATCAGTCCGCCTGCGTCGCGCATCGCGCCGGCAATCGCGCGCCCGACGCGACCATCGTAGAGGCCGTCGCGTCCGTCCTGCGCGATCGCGGCGAGCGCCTTAGCGACCTCTGGCTGGCGCATCGTCTCGCCGCGGTGGTAGCGGCGTGTGCCGTCCGCGAGAAAGAGCTGCCGGATCGGTAGGTCCGGCGCGTCCGCCGTACGCTGCTCCAGCACGGCTGTCTGCACAGCGAGGTGCGTCGACACTGGGAAGCCGTGCTCGGCCAGCTCGATGGCGGGCCTGAGCAAGTCGGGTAGGGGGCGCGAGCCGTGGCGTTTGTGCAGCTCTACCCAGGAGTCGACCAGGCCCGGCACGGTGCTCGCGCGCGGGCCAGAGGCCGGGATGCGTCCGCCCAGCTCCTCCAACGTCGCGCGGTGCGGTGCGCGGCCGCCGGCGTTCAGGCACTCGACTGTGTTGGTACGTGGGTGCCAGATCAACGCGAAGGCATCGCCGCCGAGGTGCGTGGCGTAGGGCTTCGTCACGACGTTTACGGCAGCGGCCGCGATCGTCGCGTCGATCGCGTTGCCGCCGGACTGGAGCACGCTCATCGCGGCGAGCGCCGACGCCGGGTGCTCGGTCGAGGCGGCGTAGCGCGAGCCGTAGATCGGGCCGCGCGTCGGTGCTTGCGCCGGCCGCAGGCGCTCGGGCAGCGGAACGCCGGGCGTAGAGCCAATCGGGAAGCCGCTATAGTCCTGTGTCACGGCGATGATGGTAGCACGCCCGATATGAAGTGTTCGTGGGACAGGCCGTAGCCTGTCGGGGCTGAGTCCCGTTTCGTGGGCCCGACCCGTGGGCAGCAGCCGACCGCTCGACACGATTTCGCTGGTGCGGTAGAACGTAACGCTATGCCGGGAGCGCTTGCGGGCATCCGCGTTGTCGACTTCACCGAGTATATCGCCGGGCCGTACTGCACGATGATGCTCGCCGATATGGGCGCGGACGTCGTGAAGGTGGAGCGGCCGGAGGGCGACGCCTGGCGGCACACGGCGCCCGTCGCGCCGTACGAGAGCCGCGGCTTCCTAGGCGTGAACCGCGGCAAGCGCAGCATGGCGCTCGACCTGGAAAAGCCGGAGGGCCGCGCGATCGTGCAGCAGCTGATCGCGCGCGCGGACGTCGTCACGACGAACTCGCGTCCGGGTGTCGCCCAGCGGCTCGGGATCGATTACGAGACGGTCAGCGTTCACAATCCAGGACTCGTCTACTGCGAGAACAGCGCGTTCGGCAGGACCGGGCCGTACAGTGGCCGCGCCGGCTTCGACATCCTCTCCCAGGCGCTGACCGGCATGGTGCTGTACGAGAACAAGATCGAACGCGGCACGCCGCACTACATCACGACCATCGCGGTGGCTGATCTGACGACGGGCATGTTCATGGCGTTCGCGATCGTGAACGCCCTCTACGCGCGGGCCTCGACCGGACGCGGGCAGCGCATCGAGACGTCGCTGTTCGCGTCGGGGCTGGCGGCGCAGTACCGGCCGCTGATCTCGATCGAGCAGCAAGACCGGCCCGAGCGCGAGGCGTTCCTACGCGATCTCTCCGAGGCGCGCAAGCACGAGCTACGCTTCGAGGACGCGCAGAGGCTGCGCAGCGCGCACGTCCCGGCGCGTGGCCGGAACAACTACTACCGGATCTACGAAACGAAAGACGGACTGATCGCCGTGGCCTGTCTGAACAACCGTCAGCGGCGCCGGCTCCGCGACGCGCTCGGCATCGAGGACGAGACAGTCGAGGGGATTAGCTACGACTGGTTCTCGGAGCGGGTGCGCGAGACCCACCGGCGCACCGTGCAGGAGTTCGATCAGACGTTCCGCACGAAGAAGACGGACGACTGGCTCGCGGTGCTCGATGCGGCGGAGGTGCCCTGCAGCGACGTCAGCTTTCCGGAGGAGATCTACGACGACCCGCACGTGCAGGCCAACGGGCTGATGCTCTCGATCGAGCATCCCGTGCTGGGCGGGCTGCGCATGCCGGCCTGTCCCATCGAAATGAGCGGCACGCCGGCTGGTTCGCTGCGGCCGCCGCCGGCGCTGGGCGCGGACGGGCCGGACGTGCTGAGGGAGCTGGGCTACGATGGCGCTGCGATCGAGCGGCTGCTCGCCGACGGCGTCGTTTGCCTGCGCGAGCGGCTGATGGAGCGCGACGCCGGGCGCGACGAGGGCTAGGCGCTCAACAGACCGGGCAGATCTGCCAGGCGCTCGATGACGAAGTGCGCGTTGTGCTCTCGGGGCGCCGCGTTCGTGACGAGGACGGTCATTGCGCCGGCGGCGGCCGCGCGCGCTACCGCCAAGGGCGAGTCCTCGGCGATGAGCGTCTCGGCAGGATCGATCTCAGCGTCCGCAAAGACTCGCTTGTAGTATGCCGTCGTGCCCTTCATCGCGCGGACGAGGTCTGAGCCGTAGAGGCGCTTCCGAAATAGTTGGCGGACGCCAAGGCCGGTAAGATGGCCCTCCAGCTCGCGGGACGTCCCGCTGGAGGCGGTGCCGAGTCGATAGCCACGCGAGTGCAGCGTGGCTATCGCGTCTGTCGCGCCGGGGAAGGCGCTCTGAACGCGCGGCAGGACGAAGTCTTCCGTTTGGACGCCGAGTTGCAAACACTGATCGTCGTCCGGCGGCGTCACGCCGACGCGTATGCACATGTCGCGGAGCCAGCGGGCGCGCTGGTCGCCGAAGAAGTCGATATACTCGTCGCTATCCACTGCCAGGATCGGGTGCAGCAGTTCCTCGAACTCGCGCCACATCTGCCAGAACACAACGTCGTTCGCTTCCGCCCAGGCCTCTGGCGCGCCGCCGAGGCGCGGCGCCAGAAACTCGCCGACGAGACGCTGCCACTCAGGGCCGCGAATAGAGTTGTCGTTCA
>JBIOYF010000090.1:0-3753 GCA_044870035.1 Dehalococcoidia bacterium | reverse complement strand
CCATCATGTCGGACGGCGCGACGAGATCGGCGCCTGCGCGCGCGTGCGACACAGCCGTCCGCGCGATCAGATCGAGCGAGCTGTCGTTATCGACCTCGCCGTCGACGATCACACCGCAGTGCCCGTGCGACGTGTATTCGCAGAGACAGACGTCCGTAATGACGACGAGGCCCGAGTCGGCCGACTTGAGGACGCGCACCGCCTGCTGGACGATGCCGTCGTCCGCGTACGCCTCCGACCCGGCGTCGTCCTTGTCCGTCGGCAGTCCGAAGAGCAGTACGGCGCGCACGCCGAGCGAACGCAGCTCGTCCGCTTCGCGGGCCAGTCGATCAAGCGAGAGGTGGTGCTGGCCGGGCATCGACGGGATCTCCTCGCGGACGTCCTGGCCGTGCACGACGAAGAGCGGGTAGACGAAATCGGCCGGCGAAAGGCGCGTCTCGCGGACGAGATTGCGCAGCGCCTCGCTGCGGCGCAGCCGCCGGAAGCGGGCGAAGGACTGGCGTGTCGTGATATCGAGGGTCATGACGTCACATCAAGATCATCGGTATTTCGCGCAGCTCGCGCTTGATTGGGTCGAGCGCGAGGCCAAGCGACTCCAGCGTATACGCACCCAGCAAGGTCGCGTCGCCTTCTTCACCGAAGACCACATCAGCAACTCCAACGCGACCGTTGTATCGAAACAATGCGCCGCCCTTCTTCCGCGTAATGACGTCACCGTTTGCCAAACGAAACTCTTCCTCATCGATCGGTCGGATCTTCAGCTTTCGCAGGATGGCTGCAGGAACCACAGATATCGTGGCGCCTGAGTCGACGAGAAAACGCACCCTTTCCGCCGTCTTCGGCCGCGCGACGTTCGCGACGTAGAGATTCACATACGTGATACCCATCGTCACTCGCTCCGCTGCTTCTTGAGGAACGCCTCCAGCTCGCCCATCAGGTCGTCGCCGGGGGGCGGGACGTCGGGCGTGGCGGCTTCGATGACACCGGAATCGATGCGCTTCTCCAGCTCGGCCAGGTAGCCGCGCATTTGGATGTTCTCGGCAAGCGCCTCTTCGACCTGCTCCTCCAGCTTGCGGCTCGCCTCGACAAGAGGCGCCAGGTCCGGGACGAAGCCGAAGAGCCGGTCGAGCGTCTCGAGCAGCGCGAGCGCGCCGCGCGGGTTCGCAGCGTCGCCCAGGTAGGGCGGCAGCCCGACCCAGAGGCTCGCCGCCTGCAGGCCGGCGCGGCGCAGCGAATCGTGCAGCGTGCCGACGATGCCGGTCGGGCCTTCGTAGCGGGCGCGCGTCACCGTCAGCCCCTCGAGCCGGTCACGCAGGCCTTCTTCGGTCGAGAAGCCGGTGATGGGCGGCGGCCGGGTGTGCGTCGTCGCGGCGACGAGAGAGCCGAGCGTCACCAACCGCGCGCCGTCCAGACGCTGGAAGAGGCCGCGCACCGCCGTGCAGAACGTCTGCCACTTCAGGTGCGGCTCCGTGCCCAGCATGAGCACGATGTCGTTCTCAGCCTCTTCGCGCGCGTGGAAGAAGAAGCGGTTCACCGGCCACTGCAGGTCGCGCTGACCCTCCTCCGTGATGCGGATCATCGGGCGCGCGACGGTGAAGTCGTAGAACTCCTCGGCCTCGATGACGCCGAACGGCGCGGCCGACCAGGCCTCGATCAGGTGGCGCACGGCGAGCGTGGCGGCTTCGCCGGCGTCGTTCCAGCCGCGGAAGGCGGCGATGAACATCGGCTTGCGCAGCTTCGGCAGCTCGTCGATCAGAATCGTATCCATCGTCTTACAGTATAACGGGCCTGCCGGAAGGCGGCCGTCTAGACATCGAAGGCGCCCTTAAGGATGAGGCGGGCCGAGAGCACCACCAGCGCCAGCGCGAGCAGCCGCAGGACGGCGGGGCCGCTCAGTCGATGCGACAGCCACGCGCCGAACTGGGCGCCCACAACGGCCCCCGCGCCCAGGGCGACGGCCTGGCGCAGCGCCTCGCCGGCGAGCGTGCCGTTGATCAGATGCACCAGCGTGCCGCCGCCGGCCATGCACGCCAGCACGAAGTGCGACGTCGCGACGGCGAAGGGCAGCGGGATGCGGAACAGCACGATCATCGCGGGGACGTGGATCACGCCGCCGCCGATGCCGAACAGGCTGGACGCGAAGCCGACCGCCAGGCTGAGCGCGACACCCTGCCAGACGCGGTAGGCGTATCGATAGGTGACGCCACGCTCCGTCGTGATCGTCCGCACGAGCACGCCGCGCGCGACGACCGGCTCGCGGATCGTGCGCACCTCTCGTTGCAGGAGCAGCGCGCCGACGATGGCGAGGAGGAGCAGGGCGAACAAGATGCTGAACACTCGCTCCGGCACGAGGTGGACAACCAGCGCGCCCGCAACCACCCCCGGCACGGACGCCCCGGCGAACAGCAGCCCGGTCACGTAATCGATGCGGCGCTGGCGCGCGTAGGCGATCGAGCCGGAGCTGGCGTTCGCCCAGACGACGGCGAGCGAGATAGCGGTGACCTTCTCCGGACCGTAGCCGGGAAAGATGACGAGCAGCAGCGGCACAAGGACGAAGCCGCCGCCGGCGCCGATAATCGTGCCGTACGCGCCGACGGCCAGGCCCAGCAGCGCCATCCAGACCAGCGTGAGGTCCACGCAGCCATGTTACGGCAGCGAGGCGCGGCATCCGCCACGGGGACTTCGTCTGCCCTACACGCCCGCCACACGGCGCTTGTGGCCGGCCCAGAAGGGCTCGCGCAATTGGCGTTTGATCACTTTACCGCTGGGATTACGAGGCAGCTCGCCAACAAAATCGACGGACCGCGGCCGTTCGAAGCCGCCGAGCTTGCCGCGGCAGTGCTCGATCAGCTCTTCGGCGGTTGCCTTCGCGTCCTGCTTCAGTACGACGATCGCCTTCACCGTCTCGCCCCACTGCTCGTCCGGCACGCCGATCACTGCCACGTCGGCTACGGCCGGGTGCTGGAAGAGCACGTCCTCTACGCTGCGCGGGTAGACATTCTCGCCGCCCGAGACGATCATGTCCTTCACGCGGTCCTGGATGAAGATGTAGCCCTCGTCGTCCATGATGCCGGCGTCGCCGGTATGCATCCAACCGCCCCGCAGCGCCTCCGCCGATTCGTCAGCCAATCCCCAATAACAGCGCATGAGCTGCGGCCCGCGCGCAATGATCTCGCCGATCGTGCCGTTGGGCACCGGCCGGTCATCGTCATCGACGATGCGCAGTTCCGTGCCGACGACCGGCCGGCCGGCTGAGAGCAGCAACCCCGGCCGCTCGCTAACGGCGAGCTTGTGGTCCGCTGGAAAGAGGTACGTGAGCACCGCCGTCGTTTCGGTCATGCCGTACGCCTGGGCGAAGCCGCACTTGAAGACATCCATCGCCCGCCGTAGCGTCTCCTCGGCAATGGGCGATGCTCCGTAGGTGATCTGGCGCAGGTCCTTGTACTGGCGCTTAGCGACGTCCGGCACATAGACGAGCAGCGCCTGGATCATCGCCGGCACGAGCGTGCTCGTGGCGACTCGCTCCTCGTCGAGCGCGCGAACGACTTCCGGCGGGTTGAAATCGGCCTGGATGTAGAGGCAAGCGCCCCAGTACACGGTAACGAAAGAGCTGATCGCGCCAGCCGCGTGATACATCGGTACGACGACGAGGCCACGCTCGCCCGGCTTCATCGTAAGCAGCATCGTCACCTGCTGGAGCTGCGCCGAGAGCGCGCTGTGCGTAATCACGGCCCCCTTCGGGTGGCCTGTCGT
>JBIOYF010000089.1:0-13781 GCA_044870035.1 Dehalococcoidia bacterium | reverse complement strand
GGCGAGATGCGGGCGATGGAGGTGTCGCTGGGGCCGCCGGAAGGAGAGCTCCTGCTCGACCAGGTCGACCCGCTGCAGACGCCGAGCAGCATCACGAGCAAGCTGGCGCTTCGCCTGGGCGTGCGGGGGCGCCAGCTGACATTCATCAACGCCTGCGCCGCGGGCGCGCAGGCTGTCGCTGTGGCGGCCGACCTGATCCGAGATGGGAAGGCTGAGATCGCCATCGCGGGCGGCGTGGAGATCTTGAACCGAATGGTCATGTCCGGCTTCGAGGCGCTGCGGGCGGTCTCGCCGACCGGGCCGCACCCGTTCGACGCTGACCGCGACGGCATCCAGCTGGCCGAGCTGGCGGCGTTCGTCGTCCTGGAATCGACGGGGCGAGTGCGAGAGCGCGGCGTGCAGCCGTACGCCCGTATTTCAGGCTCTGGGGCGAGCGCGGACGGCTTCCACGTGGTACGGCCGGACGAGGCAGGCACGGGCGCCGCCCTGGCGCTCGAGCGGGCGCTGGCGGATGCAGGACTGTCGACCGAGGACATCGACTACATCAACGCACACGGGACGGGCACGGTGCAGAACGACCCGGCGGAGCTGGCGGCGCTCGTTCGCGTGTTTGGCGAGCGAGCGAGCCGGGTCCCGATTTCCTCAACGAAGGCGCTGCTCGGCCATGCGCTGGGGGCCAGCGGCGCGGCCGAGGTGGTCATCTGCGCACTTGCCATAAGGGAGGGTTTCCTGCCGCCGACGATCGGCTTTCGCCGGCCAATCGACGGCTACGAAGCGTTTGACTTCGTACCGAACGAGGCGCGCCGGGGGGTCCGGCTGCGCCACGTGCTGTCGAGCGCGTTCGCGTTCGGGGGCAACAACGTTGTGCTGGCGATTTCGGCGCCGGACTGAGGTTGCTGGAGGGGCTGCCCTTCGATTGCGTGTAACCGCTCAACACGATAGACCGTTATTGGGGCGAACCGTATAATTGGCCCAACTTTAAGGAGCTACACCGTGAACCTACGCCTCCTGCGCCGGATCTGGCTGCCCCTCGGGATGGGTGCATTGATAGGACTTCTCGTGCTCGCGTTCTCTCCCGCGGCTGGCGCGCAGACGCCCGATAGCAGCCAGGCGACTGCGCCAACTCCAACGCTGGAGCCGACGCCGGGGCCCGAGGTCAGGACCGTCGTCAAGATCACGGTGGAGCAGCCCGACGGCAAGCCGATTCCCAAAGGCGATGAGTTCGAGGCCCGGGTCTCCGTGGACAACGTCGAGCACTTGGCCGGCTTCTCGTTCAAGATAAGCTACGACCCCAAACGGATCGAGCCGGTCTTCATCGGAAGCGAGCAGCAGGGAGGGACGGCTGGACAGGGCACGCCACAAGGCGGCGTTGCCCAGAGGGCGGCAAAGAGCGCCAGCTTGGGTCAGTTCCTGACCAGTTCCGGCCGGCCGGAAGCGGACTTGGTCTGTAGTGACCCCGTTGTGGTCGGCAACACAGCGACAGTCGGCTGTAACCTCCTCGGGCCGCCGCTCTGCGCGGGCGGCGCTCCAGGTCCTTCCGGATCCGGCCTGCTCGGGTCGCTCTTCTTCAAGTCGAAGGGCGGCGGGACCACCGTTCTGAAGCTGGCCGATAGCGGGCTTGCGCTGGACGATATTGCCCCTCCCTGTGATATCAGCGAGGAGGGCGATATACAGATCATCGCCATCCCGCACCGGCGTCAGGACGCGACTGTCGAGCTGGCCAAGGACAGCAGTAATGCGGCTGTTCTCATCGGCGTCATCGTGGGCGTCGTCGCGGCGGTCGTCGTGGTCGTCGGAGGGGCGGGCTACCTCTGGTACCGGCGCCGCTCGGCCGGAAGCGGCCCCTAGCCAGGCCCGGCTTCACCCGTTTATTACAGTTTCATCACAAACGCTTGACAGCTTCGTCAGGCCCATGCTTTAATTGACCCCGACTGGTGAGCCCGGCGCTGGGTCGTTCCCCGCTGTCAGCGCTGTGCCATAGACTCTCGTCCCCGCACGGCGAACGAACGCTGCCGAATCGGCAGCTCGTTCCGCATTGGAGGCCCGCGTGGCATTGGTCCGCTTGCACAGAGGCCGCGCCGTTCTGCTTGCGCTCATCTGCGCCTCTGTTGCCGTTGCAGCCTATCTTTCTCTTGGACAATTGCGCATCTCCGCCGGACCGGCTGCAACGGTCAGCGCGGACCAAGATGTGTATGTCGAGTTCCAGACTGCCATTATCAGTGGCAGCGGGTTCGGCGCTGGCCAGTCGTTTGACGTGGTCGTGACGCGGCCTGATGGCAGCGTCGTCTCTGGAGACGGCACGCAGGCGCCTGGATGGGACATCGTGCAGGCGGACGTGAACGGAGCCTTCACGTACAGCTACTGGCTGAATTGGCCCGAGGAAGCGCCCTACATCGGTCTCTATACCATCGAGGTCTACAACGCCGGCGATGAGCACATGATCGGCAATTCACTGGCCGACGGTAGCTTCTGGTACGACGATGCGCCGGTCCCTTCGAACCTGTCGTTGAATCCTTCTGGATCGAAGGTCACGGCGTCAGGCACGTGGAGTTGGAGCGAGTGCCTGAATCGATCGCGCATGAAGAAGCACGTTGGCTTCGCGATTGATTGGGGTGATGGCACAGGCGTGCAGAATCCTTCGCCGCCGCCTAGCGCCCCTCGAGATGGTGTGTACGCGTCGGACATGAGCGGCTGGAATAACGCGGACCATTGCAACTTCGCTTCGACGGGCACCTGGGGGTCGATCTCGCACACGTTTGCCTATGGAGGCACGTACAACGTATGCGTGATTACGTACGGCGTTCAGACGGGGAGCGCGAATCATCCGCACGCTGATCCGCCCAGCACCGGGATGCACTCGACAGACCCGTGGGGCAACAAGGACAACTCGCTGGATCAGCACGACCAGCAGATCTGCCAGCTGCACTCGGTCGCCGGGCCGACCGCGCCGCCGAGCGCGACGCCAACGTACACGCCGGCCCCCGGGCAGGGTTGTTCAACCAGCCCGAACAACATGAAACTCGTTGCGGAGCATACGCACTACTTCCCGGGGCAGACGGCGAGGCTGGACGGTTGTGGCTTTGATGCCTACGCTGGGCTGTCGCTGACGATTCGCTTCACACGGCCGGACGCTTCAATCAGTACGAATAATGTAGCCGTCGATTCGAACGGTGCCTTTACCTACTTCTACGGCTCGACGCAGCTGGAGGGACCGTACCTGGTCAGCGTGCTTGACGGCGGCGGTGCCGGCGCGGCAGGCCAGGTCCAGGGCTCGGTTGCCGCTGGCACGTTGGCAGATGCCTCGTTCACCACTGGCTCCGTGAACCTAGACCAGTGCTCGAACGGGAGTCCGAAGTTCGTCGACCTCCATTGCGACTGGCAGAATGGCAACCTGAACGGGAACAACTCGCAATACGCCGAAGGCGAGTCGATACCGTATCGGCTCTTCGTTGAGAAGCTCGATCCCAGCCTCAAGCACACGATTCACATCAACTACGACTTCACCAAGGGTGGCGTGAAGGCATTCGACTTCCTCACCACATGGAATGTCACGCAAACCGGAGCTAGCGCATGCTCCGGTTCGTCGTCTGTGCCTACGCCGTGCCCGCCGGGGGCCGCAACAACGTTCCCCTTCCCCGGTGATCCGTTCAACCCGAGCAACAAAGGAACGCGAACGGTGGACGGCGCCATCGCAAACGCTTCTGTCAGCCGGAACCTGACCATCTACAATGGCACCATTCTTTCGATTTCCGCGGTCACACACAGTGGCTCGGTGAGCGGCGACAGCACTGGTGACATGCTCGTTACGTTCACGGCGAACGCTTGCGTGGGCTCCGGCTGCACCTCAACCGTCGAGTTGGTGTGGGCCGGCCATATCGCGTGGAGTGGTTACTGGGGGATCGGCAACGGAGCGACCAGCATTGGCGGCTCGCCGTTCCACATGCGAACGCAGAACCTCGATAACGGTGGAGCGTCCAACCAGGATCGGAGCACCATGCTGAGCGCGATCTCGACGCCGACGCCGACCGCAACGTTCACGCCGACCGCAACGAAGACCCCGACCAAGACCGCAACACCTACGAAGCCGCCGGCAACACCGACACCCACGAAGCCGAAGGCGACCGCCACGCCGACGAAGACCGCGACGCCAACAAATACAGCGACCGCGACCGCGACAAAGACCAACACGCCGACGAACACGTTCACGGCGACGAACACGCCAACCAACACGCCGACGAGCACGTTCACGGCGACGAACACGCCGACGAATACGCCGACGAGCACGTTCACGGCCACGAACACGCCGACGAACACGCCGACGAGCACGTTCACGGCCACCAACACGCCGACCAACACGTTCACGGCGACGCCGACGAGCATTACGCCGACTGCGACGAACACACCGACGGTGGGGATAACCCCAGAGGGAGGGACCGATACCCCTACGCCGACAAAGACCGCGACCCCTTCAGTCACGCCGTTAGGCGCTACAGCGACGCCGGGCGGCGACCCGTCGATCCAGAAGGTCCCGGCGCTGCTGAACCTGTTCCTGACGCACCAGGGCCTGAAGTTGCCGCCGCAGACTTGCCTGGTGGGTACCGACGCGACGCAGATCTCTGAACAGCTGAACGTGCCGATCCCGGACCAACCGGACCCGAAGGACCCCTCGCAGCTACAGCAACTGGGAGCCTTCGAGTTTGAGGTGCGCTACGACACGAAGCTGGTCTGTATCGAGATCCAGCCCGGAACGGCCGCGGCAGGCATGATCTGCACGATTGACGACTCGGCAACGACGCCGACGCTGGAAGGCATCGCGCGTATCGGCTGCGTGACGCCCGGTAAGGACGTCTTCCCGAACACGCAGACGCCTGCCGGGCGGCTCCTGGCGACACTGATCATCCGGCCGCAGCCTGAGCTGTACTCGCAGCTACGCGCGAACCAGGACAACGGCATCACGGTGCAGCTGCTCGACCAGGGCTGCGAGCTGGCCGACCTCCAGGGCCACCCGATCATACTTCACTCCTGTGACGACGCGGACGTGACGATCCGGTTCCTGGAAGGTGACATCGACGGCGACTGCCAGGTGGGTGTCTTCGACACGCAGTCGATCGCCTTCCGCTGGGGCGCCACGAAGGGTGCCCTGCTGTACAACACGCGGCAGGACCTGGAGCCGTCGGGCCAGGTGGCCGGCGACGGCGACATCGACATCAACGACCTGCAGTTCGTCTACGGCCGGTTCGGCAGTACGTGTATTAGCCCGTGGCCGGCGCAGCTGCCGGTCAATCCGAAGGCGTAGCGGCGCACGCCGCCTCACACTGGCAAGGCGCGGCAACGGGCGCGCTAGCCAGTTGTAACGTACGACGAGATACGAAGAGCCGGACGAATTCGCCCGGCTCGTTGCTTGCTGGGCCAGGTCGCCGCTCTAGGCGGATTCGTCCTGGGCTTCTTCGACGTCCTCGGCTTCGTCCGGGACGCGCTGTCCGGTGCGCGTGAGGAGGAGCGGGTGCTGGTGCTCGCGGATCGTTTCGCCGTTGACCACGCACTTCTTGACGTCGGAGCGCGAAGGAATTTCGTACATCACGTCCAGGAGCGTGTCCTCCAGGACGGTGCGCAGGCCGCGCGCGCCGGTCTTGTGGTTGATGGCCTGCTCGGCGCAGGCCTCCAGCGCCTCGTCGGCGAAGACGAGCTCCACGCCGTCCATCATGAAGAAGCTCTGGAACTGCTTGAGGAGCGCGTTCTTCGGCTCCGTTAGGATGCGGCGCAGCTCGTCCTTGCCCAGCGCCTCCAGGCTGACGCAGAGCGGCAGCCGCCCGACGAACTCCGGGATCAGGCCGTACTGGAGCAGGTCGTCGTGGGTGACGTGCTTGAGCAGCTCGTCGATGCGGTCCTGCCCCTTCTTGGTGACGTAGTCGGCCTTGAAGCCGAGTGAGCGCCGGTCGCGGGAGAGGCGGCGTTCGACGATCTTGTCGAGGCCCTCAAAGGCGCCGCCGCAGACGAAGAGGATGTTCGCCGTGTTGATCTGGATGAAGTCCTGGTGCGGGTGCTTGCGGCCGCCCTGCGGCGGCACGTTCGCGACGGTGCCTTCGATAATCTTGAGGAGCGCCTGCTGGACGCCCTCGCCGGAGACGTCGCGGGTGATCGAGGGGTTGTCGCCTTTGCGCGCGATCTTGTCGATCTCGTCAATGTAGACGATGCCGCGCTCGGCGCGCTGGACGTCGAAGTCGGCGGACTGGATCAGATGGAGCAGGATGTTCTCGACGTCCTCGCCCACGTAGCCGGCCTCGGTGAGGGCGGTGGCGTCGGCGATGGTGAAGGGCACGTCGAGGATCTTGGCGAGCGTGCGGGCCAGGTGCGTCTTGCCGCAGCCGGTGGGGCCGAGCAGCAGGATGTTGCTCTTCTCGAGCTCGACGTCCTCACGGACTGAGGCAGAGTTGATGCGCTTGTAATGGTTGTAGACGGCGACTGAGAGGACCTTCTTGGCCTGCTCCTGGCCGACGACATACTCGCTCAGGTGGGCGAGGATCTCCTTGGGTGGCGGGACGCGCTGGCTGCCGGACTTGGGCCGGATGGCGCCCGAGACCTCTTCGTCGATGATCTCGCGGCAGAGCTCAACGCACTCATCGCAGATGTAGACGGCGCCCGGACCGGCGATGAGGCGCTTGACCTGGTCCTGGTTCTTACCACAGAAGGAACAGTGGTACTGAACTCTACCGCTCCGGCTACTGGTCATTTCCCCCGGCCTTCCCTCTCACCCCTGATGACATCCTACTCCTCAGGCCTGGTCAGTACTTCATCGATGATGCCATATTCCTTGGCGGCAGGCGCATCCATGTAGAAGTCCCTGTCGAAGTCGCGACGGATGCGCTCGGCGTCCTGGCCAGTGTTTTTCACTAAGATCCCCCGGATGATCTCGTTCAGCCGGAGGAGCTCCTTCGCCGCGATCTCCACGTCGGCGGCCTGTCCCCGGATGCCCGAAGTACCGGCCTGGTGCATGTGCACCGTCGAGTGGGGTGTCGCGTAGCGCTTGCCCTTGGTCCCGGCCGACAGGAGCACCGTGCCCATGCTGGCCGTCTCCCCGAGGCAGTACGTGGCGACATCAGCTCGAGTGAGCGCCATTGTATCGTAGATGGCGAGGCCGGCGGTGATGGAGCCACCGGGCGAGTTGATGTACATATGGATGTCCTTCTCCGGGTCCTCGCGGTCGAGGAACAGGAGCTGCGCGATCATCAGGTTGGCGATCTGGTCGTCGATCGGCGTGCCGAGGAAGATGATCCGCTCTCTGAGCAGCAACGAGTAGATGTCGAACGCGCGTTCCCCGCGCGGGCCGGTTTCGATGACGGACGGTATAATCACGTTCTCTGGTCCTCTGCCTTCTATGCGTGTTTGTTCCTTCCCAGCATAACAGGCCGAAGCCTGCTCTCCACTGGCCCGCCTCCCTACGTCTCTAATTCCGCTGGCGCCTCCCCCGCGGAGGCGATCTCCACCAGTCGTTCTAACGTCTTTCTCGTCACGAGCGAGCGCCTGAGCGAGTCCTTGGCCCGTTCGGCCGAGAACAGCTTGCGGAGCTCGTCCGCCTGGGGGCCGGCGCCGGAGGCGAGCCGTTCGATCTCGGCTTCGACTTCTTCGTCGGCCACAGCTATATGTTCGGCTTCTGCGACCTCTGACAACACCAGGGAGCGTCGGACGCGCCTCTCGGCGATTGGGCGCAGCTCCTCTCGAAGTTCCTCCTCCGGCTTGCCTAGCTGGCGCAGGTAGCGCTCCAGCTGCTCTGCGTCGCGGCTGGTGCCGGTGGAGGCGCCGGCCTGGTCGCGGAGGAGCCGGTCTACCTCCCGCTCGACGAGGACGGGCGGGAACTCCACCCGGGCGCGCTCGGCGAGCAGGTCGATCACCTGGTCGTGGTATTGGTGTTCGGCCTCGCGCTCCAGCACGTCCCGCAGGTCGGACTCGACGCGGGCCCGGAGCGCGTCGATGCTGTCGAAGCCCTCACCGACCTGCCGGGCGAACTCGGCGTCCAGCGCGGGCAGGATGACCTCCTTGGTCTCCTTGATGCGCACATGGTAGCGGGCGCTGCCGCCCTTGAGCTTCTCGTCCTTGACGTCGTCGGGAACGGGCACCTCGACGTCGAACTCGTCGCCCTTGGCGTGGCCGAGGAGGCCCTCGGCGAAGCCGGGGAACGAGATGTTCCGTCCTTCGACGAGCTGGAACTCGGCGTCCTCCTCCTTGAGGAACGTTGTGCCGCCCACGCTGCCCTCAACGTCGGCGCGGACGACGTCGTTCCACTGGAGAGGCCGCGTCACGGGCTGCAGGGTGGAGTAGCGCTGCCGGAGCGACTCCAGGCCCTCCTCGACGCGCTCAGGGTCGACGTAGACGGGCTCCTTGGACACGCGGACGGCCCCGTAGTCGCCCAGGTCGACGGTGGGGCGGACAGGCACGGTGAACTTGGCGACGAGGGGCTGATCGGTGACCAGCTCGTAGAGCGCCTTATCGACCGGCTCGATCTCCTCCTGTTCGAGCGCCTCCTTGTAGACCTCCGGCATGAGGCGGTCGATCGCCTCCTGGCGGATCGTCTCCTCGCCGAAGTGGCGCTGGACGATGGCGCGGGGCGCCTTGCCGGGCCGGAAGCCGGGGATCTTCGCCTTCGATGCCAGTCGGCGGTAGGCGGAGTCGATCGCCTTCTGCAGGCGATCCTCGTCGACCTCGATCTGGAGGGCGACCTGGCTTTCGGGGAGCTTCTCCGTAGATACTTTCAAACCAGCCTCGGTTGAAGTATAGCAGCCGTCAGCTTGTCAGCATTCAGCGGTCAGCCTGTAGGGGCGAGCGGCGCTCGCCCTGTCGGCTGCGAGGCGCGCGCAACATAAGGTGACTCGGCCCAAACGGCCCCAGTGCCACCCGCCGCTTGGACATCTCCGCGCGTCGGCGTACCCTCGCTAAGACAACCACCGGAGGGCTCTCATGCCGCAACGCAACCTAGTGCCTGTGCCCGTCGTCCTAGAGCAACCACCCACCCGCCAGTCCGCGGGTCAATTCGAGAATTGCTCGCCGGCAGATTCAGAACGAGGGTATTCTTTCCTTTTTTCGGAAAACAAACAATTGTGTATGCCCCGTCCTCCAAGGGGTGGGTTGGTCCCTACCGCGCGCGTGGCGTGAAGACGTCGTTGAGGGCGTCGCCCAGGAAGTTGAAGGCGAAGATGAGGGTGGCTACGACAACCGCCGGGAAGACCATGAGGTAGGCGTGGGTGCGCAGGACCGGCTCCGGCGAGGCGTCGGAGATGAGCGCGCCGAAGCTGGGCGTCGGGTCGTGGACGCCGACGCCGAGGAAGGTGAGCGCGATCTCGGAGCCCGCGATGGCGCCGATCGACGCCGACACGCCGACGATGATGATCGGGCTGACGTTCGGCAGGAGATGTGACATCAGGATGCGGCCGGTGCTGGCGCCCATCGCACGCGCGGCGATGACGTACTCGGTCTCGCGCAGGGCGAGCACCTGCGATCGGATCACGCGTGCGCCGCCCACCCAGAAGAAAAGCGAGAGCGCGCCGAAGATGAGGAAGTAGTCGGACGAGCCGGGCGTCGCGAAGATGCCCTGGACCGCCCAGAGGAGGATGATGACGCCGCCCGCTACGATCGCGGGAGCGAGCCAGAGGCCGCGGCGGCGGTCCGGGCCGGCCAGGAGCCAGACCGCCAGGCCAGCCAGCCCGGCGAGGGCCAGCAGGCCGAGCACGATGAGGAAGACGAACTCGGGGCCGGCGTGCTGCTCGAAGCCGGAGCGGAGCGCGTCGGTACCGACGTGGCTCTCCAGCCAGTGGACGCCGCGACGAGCCCTGGGGCGCATCGTGGCGCCGATCAGGATGAGCATCGGCAGGCCGGGCAGGGAGCCGAAGACCTCGCCGGTGCGCATGACCGCGGTATCGACCTTGCCGCCGACGTAGCCGGAGAGTAGGCCCAGTCCGACGGAGAGCGCCAGGCTGCCCGTGAGCACCGTCGCGATCGTGATGATGATCGTCGTGCGGGCGGACCAGATGACGCGGCTGAACTGGTCGCGGCCAAGGCGGTCGGTGCCGAAGGGATGATGCCAGGAGGGGCTCTGGAGCGCGTTCTCGAGGTTCTGGTCCCGGTAGTCGTAGGGCGAAACAACCGGCGCGAGCAGGCCGGTGACGTAGAACGCCATGATCGCCACCAGCGCGATCATGGCGAGGCGCTTGCGGCGCAGGCGGCGCCAGGCGACGCCCCACGGGCTGGCCGTCGCGCGGGCCAACGTGACCTCGACCGGCAGCTCCTGCGCCGCTTCCTGCATCAGTTCCTTCGTTCCTCGTAACGGATGCGCGGGTCGATTAGCGTGTAAGCGATGTCGGTGATGATGTTGGCGACCACGAAGGCGAAAGCGAGGATCAGGACGAGCGCGAGGATGACGTCGTAGTCGCGGCTCGTTGCCGCCTGGAAGCCGAGCTGGCCGATGCCCGGAATTCCCAGGATGTTCTCGGTGAAGAAGGCGCCCTCGAGCAGGGTGATGAGCGACAGCCCGACGACGGTAACGAGCGGCAGCAGAGCGTTTCGCGCCACGTGACTGGCGACGACCTGCACCTCCGGCAGGCCCTTGGCGCGCGCGGTCCGGACGTAGTCCTCGCCCAGGACCGACAGCGTCGTGGCGCGGACGAGGCGCGCCACGCCCGCGACACCGGGCAACGACAGCACGAGCACGGGCAGGATGATGTGCCTGGTGAAGATGAAGAGCGCGATGCTCTGCGGCCCCACGTCGACCCGTGGCCCGCCGTAGCCGTCGGGCGGTATCCAGCCGAGCTTGCTGACGAAGAGCAAGACGAGAAAGGGCAGGCTGACCAGCACGGGGATCGACTGGAAGAACAAGAACGAGCCGATCGAGGCTGGGTCCAGCCAGGTGCCCTGCTTGAGCGCCGCGAAGAGGCCGACGGGAACGCCGATCGAGAACATGATGAACAGTGCGACGATGCCCGGCTGGATCGAGACGAGGATGCGCGGCCAGATGATGTCCCAGACGGGCGTGCCGCGGTAGATCGTGAAGCTCTCGCCGAAGTCGCCTTCCGTGACCAGGCGCTTCATGTAGTCTCCGTACTGCACATAGAACGGGTCGTCCAGGCCGGTCTCATGGCGCAGGCGTTCCTTCGCCTCGGCGTTGGCGCGCGGCCCTGCGAGGACATCGACGTAGTCGCCGGGGCCGAAACGGGTGATCGTGAAGGCGATGAACGAAACGATCAGCAGGATGAGCGGGAGCCAGAGGAGGCGCCGGATCGCGTAGCCGAAAAGGCCCTGCATGGCGGAAGCGACCGCCTGCTAGTGCGGCGCCAGCGTGATGTAGCGAAGCCGCGGTATGACCGCGCCCGCGATCAGGTAGTTCTGGACGTACGGCTTGATCAAGACGTGGTAGCGAGAGAAGAAGAGCGGCATCCAGGGCACATCGTCAAGGATGAGCTGCTCAGCCTGCTGGTAGAGCTGGATGCGCGTCGGCTGGTCCGACTCAGTAAGCGCGCGCCGGAGCAGATTGTCCACCTCGGCGTTCTTGTAGAAGGTGTCGTTGTTGGGGCTCTCGCTATCGAAGTGGATGTTGAGCAGGTCTTCCTCGTCCGGGTAGTCCATGATCCAGCCGAGCGTGAACGCCTGGTAACGGCCGTCGGCGACGTCCTGGAAGAACGTGGCCGACTCGGCCTGCTGGATCTGGACGTCGACGCCGAGGTTGTCGTGCCACATCCCGACGATGGCGCTGGTGCCGACACCGGCGGTGGCGCCGGTGCCGCTCTCGGCAAGCGTGATCGAGGGGAGCTGGTCGGCGCCGCCGTATTTACTCTCGTCCAGCAGCTCCTTCGCGCGCGCCGGATCGAACTCGGGGCCGTGGATGTCCGTGCTGTACGACGGCATGCCGGGCATCACGATGCTGTTCGCCACGGGGACGGCGTCGTGGAAGACGGCCCGGGCGATCTGCTCCTTATCGACGGCCATAGCGAACGCCTGACGTACCTTCGGATCGTCGAACGGAGGTGAGTTCGTGTTGAAGCCAATGTAGTCGAGCGACAGCTGCGAGCCCGAGTGGTAGTCCTTGTTGAGCGCATCAGCCGGGTCCTGGACGCGCTCGATGTCATCGAGGGCCACACCGCTGACGTCGATGTCCCCCTTCTCGTACTTCGTGATGCCGCCGCCGGCGAGCAGGACGCGCACGTTCTTCACGTGCGCGACGCCGAGGTGGTAGTTATCGTTGGCTTCGAGGCGGATCTCCTCGCCGAAGCGCCACTGTTCGAGCTTGTAGGGGCCGGTGCCGTTCGGACGGCGGGTCCAGTTGCTGTCGCCGTTGCCGTAGTCGCGGCCGCCGCACGTCCCGCCGACCTGGGCTGGGTCGACGACATACGCGGTAGGGTACGTGAGCTTGTAGAGGAACGACGACAGGTCGCGCTGCACGGTGATCGCGATCGTGCGGGGGTCGACGACCTGCACGCCGCTGATCTCGTCGGCCTGGCCGTCGATCTTCTCCTTGACGCCGACGATGTCGCCGAGGAAGAACTCGGAGACGAGCGACTGAGTCGCAGGGTCGGCCGAGCGCTCTAGGGAGCATTTGACGATGTCCGCGGTCACCGGCTTGCGGTCCTGGAAGGTGATGTCCGGACGGAGATGAAACGTGTACGTGGCGCTGCCGTCGGCGTTGACGACTTTGCCGCCGTTGTCGACCGTCGGGATCTCCTCGGCCAGATCGGGCTGGATCTGCAGCTGCGGGTCGAGGGTGAGCAGGCCGCCGAAGATCTCGACGATGTAGACGGCGGAGCTGGCGTCCTGGGCGATATGCGGGTCGAGCGTGATCGGCTCGACCCCGGCGAGACAGATCACGCCGCTGGGGCCGCCAGCCTGCGCGGTAGCCGGCGCCTCGCTCTCTCCGCAGCCGCTGCCGCCACCGCCGCCGCCCTGCAACACGAGAATCGCCACGACAAGGCCCATGGCGACCACGAGCGCCGCCATGACCCCGGTAATCGCCAGGATGACGCGGTTCATGCTGACGCTGCGCTCGCTCGCCGGTGGCTGGGGGAGTGGCTCACGTTAGAGGGATGATAACAAGCCCAAGAACTAGGGACTAGGAACGAGGAGGCGAGAGGCGAGAAGCGGGAGGCAGGAACCAGGCAGCGGAGGATTGAGTTGTAGCTGTCGGTGCATCAGTGGCGAGCGGGCGTTTCGGACCGACCAGCCGCTTCTCTCAGGACGACGGTTCGCGATCGCGATCGATGGGGTTAGCGCTGAACCAGGCGAGGGCGGCAAGGAGCGCCGCGATGGGCATGATGGGCGCGTGGAAGCGCGGGTCGCCGAAGAAGACGACGTGGACGAGTGTCCAGTACGCCGCGATCGTGACGAGCAGCAGCCGCCCCGGTTCGCGCAGGGAGAACCAGCGGCCGAAACCGAGCGCGAGCAGGCCGAGCACGGTGAAGTAGTAGACGTTGGAGAGGGCGAGCAGGCCCTCGCGGACGGGGCGGGGGAGGAACTGCTGGCCGCCATGGCCCTCGTTCCACTTCAGGCCTTCCTCGTCGTTGTAGTAGAGCCAGAATAGCTTCTTAAACGGCAGCGCGAGCTCTTGCGCCGGGTGGGTCGTGGCGAACTTGAGGCCTTTGCGGAAGCCCTCGCTGTTCGCGCGCACCTCGCGCTCGACCGGGTCCAGCTCGGGGTGGCTGAAGACGAGCGTGTCGCCCCCGGTCGGGCCGAAGTCACCGGGCGCGTCTTCGTGATGGCCGATCCAGAAGTCGACGCCGGCGTTTGTCGAGATGAGCACCGGCGCG
>JBIOYF010000088.1:0-13960 GCA_044870035.1 Dehalococcoidia bacterium | reverse complement strand
TCAAACATGGCGCAGACAGGATACCCCAACCCCTCAGCCAACCGCCCCAGGGTCGAAGGTCGGAAATCGAGGGTCGATGCCGGACTACGGCGGCAGGTGTGCCAACAGCCCGGCGCCGTACTGCAGGATGAGCGCCGCATCGATCGAGTTGAGGCGGCCGTCCTGGTTCGCGTCGGCGGCCGGCTGGCAAGCGAGCGAGCCGAGCAGGCCGGCGACCTGCTGCAGCACGAGCGCCGCATCGATACTGTTGATGCGCCCGTCGCAGTTGGCGTCGCCGACAAGGCCGGGCGGCGTAGGTGTCCGCGTGCGGGTCGGAGTCGGTGACGGAGGCGTGTCAGTCGGCGGAGGCGTACCGGTCGGCGCCGGCGTTTCCGCCGGCACGGCCCCGACCTCGAACGCGCCGATGTCGCACTGGCCGTTCTGCGGGCGCGCGACACCGCGCTGGTCGGCCGGCGGGCAGCCGACGAGCTGGCCGTGATCGATCGCGGGGCTGCCGTCGATCAGCGCGTGGGTCAACGTCGGGCCGCCGTTGTCGGCGAGCGGGCCGAGCAGTGGATCCACCCCCTGCACATCGCCGCCGGCCTGGAAGAGGCAGTCCTCCGAGCTGGATAGGTTGAACCCCTGGCTGATGTAGCCGCCCGGGCCGGCGCAGTCATCGCCGTGGTTGCCCGAGATGATCGTGTTACGCGACTGCAGCGCGCCGTTGTTCACGTACACGCCGCCACCGTCCATGCCGGACGTGTTGTCTGTGACCGTCGCGCTGATCAGCACCAGCGCGGCGTCCGTCGAGACGCCGCCGCCGTGCAGCTGGGTACGGTTGCCGCTCACCGTCACATTGGTGAGCGTCATGGTCGCGTAGTTCGCCAGCCCGGCGCCGTAGCCGCTGTTCGAGACGTTGTTATCGACCGCGGACTCGCTGATCGTCGCCGTACCGAGGCTGTTAACGCCGCCGCCGCCGAACGGCGCGTTGTTCCTCTCGATGCTTGTGCCGCGCACCGTGAGCGTCCCATGATTGACGATCCCACCGCCGGTATCCGCTGCTGTGTTGTCAAGGATCGCGCTGTTCTGCAGCACCAGCGTCGAGGAGTTCGCGATCGCGCCACCGTCGTCGGCATGGTTGCTTTCCATGCTCACGCCGTCGAGGCTGAGGATGCCTTCATTGTGTACCGCGCCGCCATCGTTCGGGTCGGAGCGGCCGTTGCGCAGCGTCATGCCGGAGATCGTCACCGTCGCGCCGGCGTCGACAACGTCGAAGGCGCGGTCCAGCGCTCCCGCGTCGATAACGGTCGTGCCGGGCCCGGCGCCCACGATCGTCAGGTCGTCGCTAATATCGAGATCGCCCGTTGCGGCGGCGCTCTCATTCGCGCCCGGAACGGCAAAGACGTACGTGCCTGCCGGGACGGTGATCGTATCCGGTCCCGGCAGGAGGTTCGCCTCCTGGACCGCGGCGCGGAGCGTGCATTGCTTCGAAAGACTCATGCATGACTGGTCGCCAAGATAGTAGTCCGGCTCGTCTAGCGTGCTATCGACGGTGAAGGACTGCGCGTGCGCGGCGCGCTGCTGGTTCGACAGCGCAAATACGAGCAAGGATATGCCGACGAGCAGGAGTAGCTGCACGGCAAGCATCAGCGTCCGCGTTGAGGCGATGGCGGGCCTCCTTAGGAGATCAGCTCTTCGTGATTACGAGCGGCGTCCACTCGCCGATGACGCCCTGGCCGTGCAGCGACGCGCTCTTGCCGTCGCGGATGTCCTTCTCCGTCATGATGCCCAGCGCGCAGAGGAAGCCGTCCATCTTCACCGGCACGCCGGTCTCCTGGTTGACCAGCTCGTCGTTCAGGTACCAGCGCAGGGTATCCTCCGCGTGCGAGTAGCTGATCTTGTAGCGATGCGGCTGCTGCTGGCCGCCCGGGAGTGGCAGCTCTTTGAACAGCGCGAAGACCTTCGGCTTGCCCGTGTCCGGCCCGTCCAGCGAGACGCCCGGGAACGGCAGACGGGCGTACACCGTGGCGAACTTCTCGTTACAGACGAAGAAGTCGATCGCCAGGCCCGTGCTGAAGTCGAGCAGGTTGAGCGAAACGAAGCCGTCGTAGAGATCGTCCGGCGTGCCGTTCAGCACGCGAGCGGTGATCTCCGTCTCGACGCTGATCTCGCCGTCCTCCGGCACGGCGAAGCGTTCGCGCGAGAAGTACATGTGCTTCGCGTTGTCGAGGATCTGGACGCTGTCGTTCGAGCGAGTCAGCGGCACCGCCGTCACGCGCAGCTTGCCGTTCTGGACGAGCACCAGCGCGTTCGGCTCGCGGTACTCCCAGAAGCCATCCGGCGTGGGGAAGCCGGCCAGCACCCACTTGCTGTCGGGCTTGAGGATGTCGGCGAAGTCGCCGTAGACGACGCGGTCCATGCGCTGTCGTTTCTACGCTTGCCCTGCCGTAGGGTTCTGCTGTGCCAGCCGCTCGACGAAGACGTCCATCACGCCGCCGCAGATCTTGTCCGGCCCTTCGACGTCCTCCGTGAGGTCGACGGTAACCATGCGCGGCTGGCCGTCGCGCATGGTGTCCATGGCCGCCTGCCATACTTCGGCCTCGCCGCAGCCGCCGCCGATCGTACCGCAGAAGGAGCCGTCCTGGCGCACCGCCATCTTCGCGCCGGGCTTGCGGGGTGTCGAGCCGCGCGCCGACGCGACCGTCGCCAGCACCAGCGGCCGCCGCTCGCGCAGCGCGCGGTCGATCTCTTCGTAGACTTCCTTCATGGCGATTGCAGGATAGCGAATGCTACGGCCGCTCGGCGAGCACCCAGATGTGGTTCGAGAAGAGCCGGTCGAGCGGGCGGCGGCGGCTGAGCGGGCGCAGGAAGCGCACCACATCGAGCGCGCGCAGGCCCAGTCTGTGCGCCCGCAGCTCATCCGGGAAGAACGTGTCGCCTGGCGGCTCCCAGAAATCGACCTGCCGCACACGAAAGCCGCAGCGCTGCAACGCGGACCGCAGCGAAGCCGCGGACTGCGGGTTGACGTGCAGCATGCGTTCGTACTCGTCGTGGGGCGGCAGCGCGCCGGTGGGCAGCACGATCCTGTTGAAGAAGCGTCCGCCCTCAAGTCGCGTGACGCGCGCCGCTCCCAGCAACGCGCGATGCACGTTGCGCACGTAATGACGGTAGACCGTCTCTTCGAAGACGCGGTTCGGTGACGTGTGGACCACCAGCCGGCCGCCGGCCTTCAGGACACGGCGCACTTCGCGCAGCGACAACTCCAGGTCGGGCTGGTGCACGTGCTCGACGAAGTCGAGCATGAACGCGGCGTCGAACGACTCCGGCGCGAACGCGAGGCGAGTCGCGTCCATCCGCGCGACCGCGGTACGCGCGCGCTCGTCGTGCGCCGCAAGAGCGCGCCGCGCGATCGAAACGGCCGCCTGCGCGTAGTCGATGCCGACGGCAAACGCGCCGCGCAGCGCGCTCTGCAGCACGACTTCGCCGCGGCCGCAGGCAATGTCGAGCACGCGCTGGCCGGTGCGCAGCGCAGCCAGATCGAGTGCGCGGCGCAGCCTTGGCGAGACGTCGCGGCCGGCGCTCTCGGCGAAGCGCTGGTGGCCCTCGACGGAGCGGAGGTAGTACTCGTCCGTGTACGCATCGGGCGCGATGGGCGTCCCGGCAGGCTGTTCGCTCATGACAGCGGCATTCTAGCCGAGCGGGCGCCCGCCCTCCGATACGTTAACCTTGACGTTGAGGTCAATATCCGGTAGCATGCTTGCGAAATGGCGCACAAAGCCCCCGTCATCCCCGCTCCCGAGGCCGTCGACGAAGAGCCGCGACTCCAGATCGGCGAAGTCGCCGAGCGCACCGGCGTGACACAGCGCACGCTCCGCTTCTACGAAGAGAAGGGCCTGCTCAAGCCACCCACGCGCATGGAGGGCGGCTTCCGTCTGTACTCCGAGGCCGACATTCAGCGTGTCGAGCGGATCAAGCGCCTCCAGCAGCTCCTGGGCTCCAGCCTGGCCGAGATCAAGGAAATGGCGGAGGCCGAAGAGGTCAAGCTGCAGCTCCGGGCGGAGTACCGGCCCGAATCGGCGCTGCCGGAGAAACGCGCACAGCTACTCAAAGCGATCGAGATCACCGAGCGGCAGCACGCGCTGATCGGGCAGAAGCTGGACGCCCTCGCCGACATGCAGTCGAAGCACGAGGAGCGCCTCGCCACCTTCCGCGGCTGGCTCAAGCAGATGGACGAGCGGCTCGCGCTGGACAGCAGACCGAAGGTGAAGGCGAAAGTCTAGACCCACCGCCCGCAACGCAAAGCAGCGCCGCCCTCGATCATGAGGTCGGCTTTTTGTTGTGAGACATTTCGACAACGGATTGACGAAACTGATAAACGGATCGCGTCGGATACAACGCCCCTTAAGTCGTGCTCGCTAGTGGTGCGCGTCTTCCTGCGGGGGCGGCGGCGCCACGCGCCCGAGCGCTATACGCACAAAGAAGAGGAGCAGACCTATGCCGGCGGCGCCGACGGCGGCCATCACCGTCCACAGTTGCACCGGCAGGCGCTGGTCGTCCGCAGGCGGCGTGTCGCCGGTCTGCTGCTGGTTCCAAGGCCCGTCCTGAGAGAGACTCATCGTCGTTGTGCGCGCCGCGGCGTGGCCAACGTCGGGCGTCACGGCCTCCAGGCCGAGGAGCACCAGCGCGAGGGCGAGCGTGCCCGCCAGCAGCAGACGGAGCATCCGGCGTTCCACGTTTGTCATCGAAGGCATCCTAGCAGCTCCCAACGCTTCAGCCGAGAGTAACCCCAAGCCTTGCCAGGATCGCCTCCAGCTCTTCGTCGGAGTAGAAGTGGAGGACCAGCTTGCCGCGACCCTTCGAATTGCGGCGCAGGTCCACCTTCGTCCCCAGGGCGGTACGGACGCGCTCCGCGAGCTGCGCGGTGTCCGGGTCGACGCGAAGCACCCGGTGCGTGTCAGTCACTGAGAGGGCAGGGGGCGGGGCGTCCCAGCGGCGGACGAGCTCCTCCGTCTCGCGCACCGAAAGGCCTTGCTCGATGACCGTGCGCCACGCGCGGCGGCGCGCGTCCGCGTCGTCGATCCCGAGCAGTGCGCGCGCATGACCTTCCGTGATCGTGCCGGCCGCCAGGCTCTGCTTGATCTCTTCGCTCAGGCCGAGCAGCCGCATGCTGTTCGACACCGCGGTGCGGCTGCGCCCGACACGCTGCGCGATCGCTTCCTGCGTCATCGCGAACTCATCGGCGAGGCGGCGGTACGCCTGCGCCTCTTCCAGCGCGTTCAGGTCCTCCCGCTGGATGTTCTCCACCAGCGCCAGCTCCAACATCGTGCGGCTCGCCGCTTCCTTGACGACGACCGGTACCTTCTCCAGTCCGGCCAGACGCGCCGCGCGCAAGCGTCGCTCACCCGCAATCAACTGATAGCTGCCGTGCGTTTCGCCGCTGCTCACCAGCAACGGCTGCAGCACGCCGTGCTCGCGGATGCTCTCGACCAGATCGACCAGCGTCGCCTCCTGGATCTGCGCTCGCGGCTGGTGCGGGTTCGGCACGATCGCCGCGATCGGGACTTCATCGACGCCGCCGCCCACCGATGGGATAAGGGCCGCCAGTCCGCGGCCAAGTCCTCGAGTTTTGCTCATGGCGCTACACCTGCCTTCTGCGCGGCCCCCTGGAGCAGCTCGTCGGCGAGATCGCCATAGGCGACGGCTGCGGGAGACCGCAAGTCGTAGAGGTTGATCGGCAGACCGTGGCTCGGCGCTTCGCTCAGGCGCACGCTCCGCGGGATGACGGCCCGGAATGTGTTCGGAAAGTGACGGCGCACCTCGTCCGCCACCTGGCGCGACAGGTTGGTGCGCCGGTCGTACATCGTCAGCAGGAGGCCCCTGAGCTGGAGGCTCCGGTTCAGGTTCCGCCGAACCAGCTCCAGCGTTCGGGTGAACTCGCCCAGCCCTTCCAGCGCCAGGTACTCGCACTGGACCGGCACGATCACTTCGTCCGCCGCCACCAGCGCGTTCAGGGTGAGCAGGCCGACGGACGGCGGCGAGTCGACGATGACGAACTCGTAGTCGCGCAGCTGACCGTCCAGCGCCTTCTTCAGCTGGTACTCGCGATCACTGAGCTGGATCAGCTCGACCTCCGCGCCGGCGAGATCGGATGATGCCGCGCAGATCATCAGCCCTTCGACGCACGTCGGAGCGACGACATCACGAAGCGCCTGGTCGCGCAGCAGAAATTCGTAGGTGCTCTTGCCCCAGCGCGCGCGCAGACCGAGACCAGCCGTCGCGTTCGCCTGCGGATCCATGTCAACGAGCAGGACGCTGCGCCGCCGCTCCGCCAACGCCGAGCCGAGACTGATCGCCGTCGTCGTTTTGCCGACGCCGCCCTTTTGGTTCGACACGGCGATCACGCGCGTCATCCCAGCACCACCTCCGGGTGCGCGCGCATACGCTCTTCGATGCGATCGCGCGTCGCGATCGCCTCGACGCCCGGCGCTTCGATCGAGCACGCAGCCGCGGCAGACGCAAAGCGCGCCGCCTCAGCGACGTCCTTCGTCTCACGCATGCGCACGAGAAACGCCGTCGCGAATACGTCGCCGGCGCCCGTCGGATCGATCTCCTGCGCGGGAAACGCGGCGATCTTCCGCCAGCGGCCTTTGTCGTGCACGCGCGCACCGCGCCGGTTGCTCGTCAGCGCGACGACCGTCACATCGCTGATCCAACGTTGGATCTGATCGCCGCGCGCGCCCACGTCTTCGTCTGAAACAAACAGCACGTCGCAGCCCCGCCAGAACGGTGCGCCGTTCCACGCTTGACGCCGCACGTGTCCGCTGCGATCGACTCTGCGCAGCCAGCCCTGCGCAGAGACGCCGAGTAGCGGGCTATCAAGCGCCAGCGCCAGCTCCGCCGGCACCTCGCCGCAGACCGGCCCCAGCAGCGCCACGGGCGCTGAGCGCCATTCTCGCGGTACATCGCCTGCCGAAATGCCGTCTGCCTTGCCGGGCACGCTCTGTCGCCGCTTTCCTTGGTGGTACACGTTCTGAAAGGTCGTTGTTTCGGCGGACGGCGTGTTGGCGATCGTCGCGTTCGACAGCGCCTCGCCCAGCGCCAAGTCGGCGCCTGTGCGCGTGACCACGCCGGCGCGCAGACCGAGCCGCTCCGCCTGTATCGCCGCGAACGTTGCTGTTCCTCCCAAGCGCCACCCCCGCGGCACAAGGTCTCGGACGACGTGCCCAACGACGACGAAGTCCGGTATCGCCACAGCTCTCTACCGGCGCACGCTGATGGCGACTTTCCTGTTCTCTCCCTCTCCAACGCTCGCCGTTCCCACCGTCGGGTCCTTCGACAGCGCTAGATGGACAATGCGTCGCTCGTTGGCCGGCATCGGTTCGAGCGTAATCGAGCGTCCGGTACCGCGCACGCGCTCGGCCATGCGGAACGCCAGATCGCGCAGCCAGACCTCGCGCCGGCGTCGGTAGCCTTCCACGTCGACGTGAAAGGGGCCAGCGTCTCCGAATCTACGGCTTACCATAAGGTTCAGAATGTACTGCAACGACGCCATCGTTGTGCCCCGTCGACCGATCAGCACGCCTAGATCATCGCCGTTGATATCGAGCACTGCTTTTGTCCGGCCGACGCCATCGCCCGGCGTTTCGGCCGCCCGCAGCGTCACCTCAGCATCGATTTGCATCAGCTCCAGCAGGCGCTCCAGGGTCTGCTTCGCCCAGCTGATCTCATCGCCCTCTGGCAGCTCGAACGAAACGGGCGACACGCGGACGCGCGCCTGTTCCCCGCCGATGCCGAACAGCCCCGGTCGACCCTGCGTGAGCACCTCGATCGTCACTTCGTGCCGCTCGCGACCCAGCTCGGCAAGCGCGTTCTCGGTCGCCTCGTCGACGGTCTTACCCGACGCCTCTACGGATCTATCAAGCGCGTCTTCGCCTTCCACGACGCCGTCTCCTTCTCCGCGGGGCCGCGTCCACCGGCCCTGCTTCCGCTATTGCTTCGTCGCCTTGCTGCTGACTGGGCTTACGGCCGCGCTCCTGCGGCTTCTGGACCGCGGGCGCGGGCGCCGATGTCATCGAGAAGACTTGCCGCCAGTTCACCTGGCGCCCCATGTAGAAGTACTGGAGGACAATGCTGATGACGTTGGTTGCCACCCAGTATAGCGCCAGGCCGCTCGGGAATTGAAGGGTAAAGAACGCGAACATCAGCGGCATCATCCAGAGCATCATCTGCTGCGTTTGCTGCTGCTGGGGATCGACCGCCGTTGTTGTCGGCGTGGCCATCTTCTGCTGGACCCATGCCGAGGCGCCCACCAGTATCGCCATGATCAACGTCGAATCGGGCTGGCCAAGGTCGAGCCAGAGAAAGTGGTTCTCCAGCGGCGCGGCGGTACGCAGGAACCCCCACGGGTAGAGCCGCTGGGACAGATCGAGCAGGTTCTCCGGCGTCGCGCCAAGGGTAAAGCGAATGCTCTGATAGAGCGCGATCCAGATCGGGAACTGGATCAGCATCGGCCAGACGCAGCCCAGCGGATTGACGCCCAGCTCGCGATACACCTTCATCGTCTCTTCAGAGCGGCGTTTCGGGTCCTTGTGCGTCTTCTGGATCGCCTGAATGCGCGGCTGCGCGGCCTGCATCGAGCGCGTCGCGTGCAGCTGCTGTCTCGTCAGCGGCCATGTCACCGCCCTGATGACCAGCGTAAACATGATGATCGCGACGCCGAAGTAGCCGAACGAAAGCCGAGCGATGAGGACGAGGAAGTTGGTCATGGGAATGACCAGGCCGTGTGTCCAGAGCCAGCTGATCAGCTGAAGGATATCCACCGCTCTCAGCTCCCCAGCTTCGTCCGCGAGACGATCTCTGGCCCCGGATCGAGCAAGATCATCTCGCCGCCGGTTGTCGCGATGAGGACCTGTCCGTTTGGAAGCACCAGCGGATCAGCCAGGACGTCCGCCTCCAAGTCCAGCTCCTGAGCGGGCGCCATGGTGCCGTCCTGCGGATCGAGCGCGTAGACGTGCCCGCCGCGGTCGACTACCACTAGCACATTGCCAGCCATGACCGGCGCTGCTCGTATCTCGGAGTCAGTCTTGAATGGCCGGTCCCAGTGCGCCCTGCCCGAATCCGCATCAAGCGCGTACACTTTGCCGTCCAACGCGCCGGCGTAGACCACTCCGTTCGCGAGCAGCGGGGTCGCCCAGAACCAGTTCGTCGCCTTCACCGCCCAGCGCTGCCTGTGCGTCTCGATGTCTATCGCGCGTAGCCGGCTATCGAAGCCGCCGACGTAGGCCAGCCCGTCAGCCTCGCTCACGACGGGCGTGGCGGCGACACCAGCCTCCGTTTTGAACGACCACAATTCCCGGCCGCTGGCAGAATCGAGGGCGTAGAGGCTGCCGTCCAACGATGTCACGAACAACGTCGAGCCTGAGAGGACCGGCGTCGACCAGACCTCCTTGTCCGTCTTGAACGACCAGTCCTTTGTGCCGCTCTGCCCATCAACGGCGTAGACGCTGCCATCGGAAGAGCCAAAGTACACCTTACCGGCGCTGGCCAGCACACCACCGACGAGCGTATCGCCGGCCTTGAAAGGGTTCGTCCATTTCAGCTTCCCGGTCGCGAGCTCAACAGCGTAGAGCTTATTGCTGTAGGTCGGAATGTAGACCACACCGTTTTCGATAGCGGGAGTGCCATACAGTGCCCTAGGCCTGATACCTCCAGTGCCGGTACTGGACGGGAATATCCATCTAGCTTCAAAACTCGTCGAATCGAGCGCATACAGCTTCGCCTTGTGGGCAACGAGCAGTGTTTGCTCCGCCAGCGAGGGTCCGGCCCAGCCTTCCGGCTTTGTGACCCCTGTGCAGCCAAGAAGAGTTACCGCAAGAATGACCATGCCGGGCAAGATCAGCCATCGAGGTGCGCGAGGGTTCGTCAATATTCTGGCCTTGCTACGTGCGATGTTTCACGTGAAACGATTTCAGGGCACAGGATCGAATCCTGGAGAGCGTAAGGGGTGACAGCGCGCAAGTCGGCGCAATAGCAGCCAGCTACCCTTTAGGGCGCCGTACTTCTCGATCGCCTCGTAGCCGTAGTTCGAGCACGAAGGCTCGTACCGGCAGGCCGGCGGCAGGCCAGGGGAGACCGCCCGCTGGTAGCCACGAATTGCCAGTAGGAACAGCTGCTTCATTCCTTGAGCACCCCCGCCTTGAGCAGAAGCCCTTCCACCGCTGCCCCCAGCTTGCGAAAATCCGCGCGGACCGAACTAGAACGGGCGTTCAATACGATGTCCCACCCCTCAGCCACCGGCAGTCCCCGGACGATCTCACGCAGGCGGCGCTTCACTCTGTTCCGCACTGCGGCCCCGCCCAACGCGCGGCCTGTCGCAAAGCCGAAGCGGCTCACCGGACCGTTCGTCCGGAGCGCTCGCAGTACCACGAATTCGTTTCGAAATGGCTTGCCGTCCCGATAGACGGCGGCAAACTCGCTTCGACTCTTGAGGCGTTGGGCTCGGCGGTTGCCCACGGCAGCCAACAGCACGCTGACGGCCAGGGCCTAGACGCTGAGCTTCCTGCGGCCCTTCTTGCGTCGCGCCTGCAGTACCTTCCGTCCGCCCGGGCTGCTCATGCGAGCGCGGAAGCCGTGCGTCCTCTTGCGAGGGATACGCTTCGGCTGATAGGTTCGCTTCGGCATGACGGTTGTCCTCGATTCTAAGCTAAGCGTAAGTATAGGAGCAGACGCAGGGCTAGGTCAATCGAACGTGACCGATTATGCCCAAATGCCGCGCGCAAGTAGCATAAGCTCAAAACTAACAGTATTCTGTATTATGCGCGACCATCGACTCGCTGCTTCGGTCTACGGTCCCTCCTGCACTCCTCATCGACACTGTACAGAGGGCAGTTCCCCTTGCGCCTCTCCTCAGCAAGACGTAATATTGGTTAGCACTCTCCCTCTGAGAGTGCTAACCCATCACTTCGCACAGGAGGAGAGGACATGCCCACAGCCACCAAGAGCAAGACGAAGCTCAGGCCCCTCGGTGACAGGCTGGTGATCAAGCCGGTCGTGCAAGAAGAGGTGCTAGCGAGCGGGATCGTCATCCCCGATACCGCAAAGGAGAAGCCCCAGCAGGGCGAGATCCTCGCGACCGGCCCCGGCCGCCTCGACGACGACGGCAAGCGCATCCCGATGGAAGTCAAAGTCGGCGATCGCGTCCTCTACGCCAAGTATTCCGGACAAGAGATCAAGATCGATCAGGAAGAGTACATCGTCCTGTCCGAAAAGGACGTGCTGTGCAAAGTCGAGTAACGCCCGCGTAACGCGGGAGAGGAGAGATCGCTATGGCGAAGCAACTGGTTTTTGGTGAAGAGGCGCGTCGCTCGCTCAAGCACGGCGTCGACGCGCTCGCGGACGCGCTGAGAGTTACGCTGGGACCGCGCGGCCGCAAAGTGATCCTGGAGAAGAAGTTCGGCGCGCCCGCCGTCGTCGACGACGGCGTATCGATCGCGAAAGAGATCGAGCTCAAAGATCCGTTCGAGAACATGGGCGCGCAGCTCGCCAAGGAAGTCGCGAGCAAGACCAACGACGTCGCCGGCGACGGCACGACGACCGCGACGGTGCTCGCGCAGGCGCTCGTCACCGAAGGGATGAAGAACGTCGCAGCGGGCGCGAACCCGCTTGCGCTGCAGCGTGGCCTCCAGAAAGGCCTCGATACCGTCGTCGAAGCGTTCCGCGATATGGCCAAGCCGGTGCTCGGTAAGGAGCAGATCGCCCAGGTCGCGGCGAACTCCGCGAACGACACGCAGGTCGGCGACACGATCGCCGAGGTGATGGAGAAGGTCGGCAAGGACGGCGTGATCACCGTCGAGGAGTCCCGCGGCCTCCACCTCGAGACGGAGTTCGTCGAGGGGATGCAGTTCGATCGCGGCTACGTATCGCCCTATTTCGTGACGAATACGGAGCGGATGGAAGCTGAGATCGACGACCCCTACATCCTGATTACAGACAAGAAGATCTCAGCCGTGCAGGACATCCTGCCCGTTCTGGAACGCACGCTCCAGGTGACGAAGAACCTGGTCATCGTCTGCGACGACTGCGACGGCGAAGCGCTCGCGACGCTTGTCGTGAACAAGCTGCGTGGGACGATCAACGCCCTGATCGTGAAGGCGCCCGGCTTCGGCGACCGCCGCAAGGCGATGCTCGAAGACCTTGCGATCCTGAGCGGCGGCACGTTCATCACCGAGGAGATGGGCCGCAAGCTGGACAACGCGCAGGTTGCCGACCTGGGCCGCGCGCGCAAAGTTGTGTCGAGCAAAGAAGACACCACGATCATCGAAGGCCACGGCACGGACGAGGCGATCCAGTCGCGCATCAAACAGATCAAGGCGCAGATCGACGAGGTCACATCGGACTTCGACCGCGAGAAGCTGCAGGAGCGGCTGGCCAAGCTGGCCGGCGGCGTCGCAGTGATTAAGGTAGGCGCGGCGACGGAAGTCGAGCTGAAGGAGAAGAAGCTCCGCGTCGAGGACGCGCTGTCAGCGACGCGCGCGGCCGTCGAGGAGGGTATCGTGCCCGGCGGAGGCGTCGCGTTCATTCGCGTCAGCCCCGCGCTCGACAAGCTGGCAGAGACGCTCGAAGGCGACGAGCGCACCGGCGTGCTGACGCTGCGTAAGGCGCTCGAGGAGCCGCTCCGTCAGATCGCGGAGAACTCCGGCGAGGAGGGCTCCGTTGTGGTCAACAACGTCCGCGAGGGTAAGGGCAACTACGGCTTCGACGCGGCGGAGAACGTCTACGGCGACCTGCTCAAGAAGGGCATCATCGACCCGGCGAAGGTGGTCCGCTCAGCGCTCGAGAACGCGGTGAGCATCTCAGCCATGCTGCTCACGACGGAGTCGCTGGTGGCCGAGATCCCGGAGCCGCCCTCGGCCATGCCGATGGGGCCCCCGCCGATGGACTACTAGGTCTCGAAGCTCGAAGCTCGAGGCTTGAGGCTTGAGGCTCGCAGGGCCGCCCATCTTGGGTGGCCCTGGTGCTTCTGCTCCGCCCGTATCATCCTGGGCCAAGCGAAGGACATTCCCCAGCCGGTGGCGACGCGCTTCTGCTCCCTGGTTCCCCTGTTAGGGCGGTAAAAAAACCCCGCTTTACAGCCTCCCCGGCCCGGTGTATACTGCTTCCCACGAAGCGACTATCTCAGGCTGAGGGCCCCAACCCCTCAGTCTCTATTTTTTAGGAGCGCAGAAATCATGCCCGATCAACCAGTACTGCTGACCGAGGAAGGTCTGGCCAGGCTGGAACACGAGCTGGACCACCTCAAGCACGTCCGCCGGCCGGAGGTGGCCGAGCGCATCCGCCAGGCCAAAGAGCTCGCCAGCACGCAGAACAACGCCGAGTACGACGACGCGAAGAACGACCAAGCCTTCGTCGAAGGGCGCATCCTCACGCTCGAAAAGCTGATCCAGGACGCCAAGATCATCAACGAAGAGGAGGCCCACCACGCCTCCGCCGTCCAGATCGGCTCGACGGTGCACCTGAACGACGCCGAGGGCAAGAAGATCAGCTACACCATCGTCGGTGCGCCGGAGGCCGACCCCAAGGAAGGCCGCATCAGCAACGAGTCGCCCGTCGGCCGCTCGCTGCTGGGCAAGCGCGTCGGCGACGAGGTGCAGGTGAGCGCCCCGAAGGGCCTGCTGCGCTTCACCGTCACTAAGATCAGCTAACCCGCATGCTAGCCCGCGGGTTGAAACCCGCGGCTACCGACCAACCTCGCTTAGCATGCTAGGCTGCCGTCCATGACAACCAACGAACCACCTCAGATCGAATCGTCCTTCGATGACGCCTGGCGCGCTTTCCAGCGCCTCGAGTCGCTCCACCTCGCCGGCGATACGCTCGAGTCGGCGTGGACGCAGGGCCGCGCGCAGTACCTGGCGTTCCTGATCCGCGTCGAGGACGCTGCCGCGCGCGAGTACGTCGCCAGCGCGCAGGAGCGCATCGCGCACGT
>JBIOYF010000087.1:0-5918 GCA_044870035.1 Dehalococcoidia bacterium | reverse complement strand
TGAAAAAGAGCACTGTGTGGCCTGTTGATCTGCAATACCTTTCGCTGCGCTCAAGGTGACACGAAGGAGCGCCGATCTGTCAGCGGATAGGTCTGTGTCGACAGTTCTGAGGGAATGCAGACCTTCCCCCCAGCCCCCTCCCCGACACGGGGAGGGGGAACCAGCGCGTGACATTGGCTGGCTAGGAGATCAGCGCTAGGGCTGTTTCCGCTGCCGCCTCGATGCGCGCGCGCAGCGATTCGACCGGCGCGCCGTCGACGAACTCGGCGTCCGTCGCGTACACGCCCGCCGTCGAGACGCCCTCCAGGCTCGCGAACAGCGGCCGCAACCCGTACTCGAGCGACAGCGAATGGTGCGGCACGCCCGCGGTCTGTACCGGCAGGCAGACTTTGCCCGACAGGAACGCTTGGGGCATCAGGTCGAAGAAGCACTTCAGCAGCCCCGTGTACAGCGCTCGATACGTCGGCGTGGCCGCGATCACGATCTGTGCATCGCCGACCGCGGCGATCGCGTCGCTCACGCCGGCGTCCTCTCGACGCGCCAGCAGCGCCTCCGCGTCGAGCGCCGACAGATCGATCAGTTGAGTGCCGCAGCCGCGCGCCGACAGCGCCTCGAGCAGCAGCTCCGCCAGCGCCTTCGACTTCGAGGGCGACCGTGGGCTGCCAGAGATGGCGACGGCACGAAGGTTAGGCACGTACAGACCCCTCCCCTCGTTTCGCTTGAAGAGGGTCCTCCCTCACCCCCGGCCCCTCTCCCGCAAGCGGGAGAGGGGAGCTTGGCTTAGGAACGTTCGCCCTCAACTCGGAGGCCGGCTCCGCGGGACTAGGCACGATTAGACGCCCTTCTCGCCCCGCCAGCGCTTGATCCAGCCCGTGTGCTGGGCTTCGTGGCCGCTCATCAACCCCGCCTCGCCGTAGAGCGAAGGGTCGAGGCCGCGCGGCGCAGCGGACGAGATAGCATCGAGTAGCCGCCGGCGCGACATCTCCAGCTCCCAGCGCACCTGCGTAATCGACAGGTCTTTTCGTTGATCGTACGCAATCGAGTTGTAGTCTTCATCGTGTTCGCCCGGAAGCCATATCGCGTCGTATCCAGACGAGCAACGTTGCACTTCATTTGCTCGGATCTCGTCCCAGGTGGCGATGTGCGCGAGATGGTCCTTCACAGACCACCCATCGAGCGTCCGCTCGGTTAGCTGCGCGTCGCTCAGGCTGTCGATCGCGGCGAGGAGTCCCTCGCGAGTGCGGCGGTAGTGATCGAGTAAGGATTGCTTGTCAGCGGGCATCGTTAACGTCGACGAAGATTAGAGGCAACGAGATCCTTCGCCCTCCACCCCGCACCCGCTGCGTTGTAGACCACCACGGCTATCGATGGCACCACCCCGCGAGGCTCAGGATGACACATCCGCTGCGACGGCCGTCGTAGCGAAGTGGGGCATCACGTAGCGGCCGAAGCGCTGCGCCTCTTCGAGGTGCGGGTAGCCCGACAGGATGAACGTGTCGATGCCCGCGTCGACGTACTCCTGCACGCGCTTCGCCACGTTCTCGCCCGAGCCGACCAGCGCCGCGCCGACGCCGACGCGCGCCTTCCCGATGCCGCCCCACAAGTTGGGCCCCAGCATCAGGTCCTCTTCGCCCTTCTCGTTGCGCATCGTCTGCTGGCGCCGCTCGCCCTCGGAGTCCGTGCGGCTCTGGATCTTCTCCAACGCCTGCTGAAAGTCAGGCGGGATGTCCGCGATCAGCCGGTCGGCGGCGGACCACGCTTCGTCCTCCGTCTCGCGCACGAGGACGTGGATGCGCAGCCCGAAGCGCAGCGTCCGTCCAACGGCCGACGCGCGCGCGCGCATGTCCGCGATGCGCTCTTGCACCATGTCGAGCCGCTCGCCCCAGAGCAGGTACACGTCCGCTTCCTCCGCGCCGACGCGCCTCGCCGCCTCGCTCGCCCCACCGAAGTAGAACGGCGGGTACGGCTGCGTGTACGGCCGCGGCTGCACGTTGCCGCCCTGCACCTTGTAGTACTTGCCCTCGAAGTCCCAGCCCTTACGCTCCGTCCACGCCTTGCGCACCAGCTGCATGAACTCCTGCGTGCGCTCGTAGCGCGCGTCATGATCGAGGAAGTCGCCGTCGGCCATCAGCTCGGCAGGAAAGCCGCCGGTGACGACGTTGATCAGCACGCGGCCGCGCGTGAGCTGATCGAACGTGTTGCTCATCTTCGCCGCCAGCGTCGGCGCGACGAACCCCGGCCGCAGCGCGACGAGAAACTTCAGCCGCTCCGTCCGTCCCGCGACGACCGCCGACGCCATCCACGCGTCGCCGCACGTCGTGCCGACGGGCACCAGCGCGAACGTGAAGCCGGCGTCCTCAGCGGCCCGCGCCACGTCGACCAGATAGTCCAGCGTCGGCGCGCGCGTCGCCGGGCCGATCACCTCCGAGTCGCCCATGGTCGGCAAGAACCAGCCGAACTCAACCTCAGCCATCGATCCGCTCCTCCGCGTTCGAGATGTACGCCAAGCTAACCGAGCCGGCGAACGCCTGTCAACGCCGCCGCTAGAAGATCGTGTCGCCGCGCAGCAGCTGCCGCGCGATGGTGCGACGCTGGATCTCCGCCGTGCCGTCCGGGATGCGGCAGGTGCGGGCGATGCGGGCGCCTTCCTCCAACGGCAGCTCGTTCGAGAGGCCCATGCCGCCGTGGATCTGGATCGCGCGATCGAGAACGCGTTCGGCAGCCTCGACGCTGTACGCTTTCGCGATGCTGATCTCTTTCACCGGCAGGCGCCCCCCGGCCAGCGCCTGATCGACCAGCGCGGCCGTCTTCACAACGGTCTGCTTCGCTGTGAAGATATCGATCGCGCTGTCGGCCAGCATGAACTGGATCGCCTGGTGTTCGGCGATGGGCACGCCGAACGTGTGTCGCTGCTTGGCGTATTCGATCGACTTGTCGAGCGCGTACTCCGCCATGCCGAGACAGATCGAGGCGATGCAGAGGCGGCCTTCGGAGATGCCGAACATGCCGACCTGGAAGCCCTGGTTGACGCTGCCCATCACGCGGTCGTTCGGCACGCGCACATCATCGAGCGCGATAATGCCGGTATCGCTCGCCAGGTGTCCGGCGACAGCGAGCACGCTCTCGACGCTGTAGCCCGGCGTCTTTGCATCGACCAGGAAACACGTGATGCCGCCCTGGTGCTTGGCCACCAGCTCCGGATCGGTGACGGCGAGCACGGCGGCGTAGTCGGCGTACGGCGCATTCGTGATCCACTGCTTGCCGCCGTTGATCACCCACTCGTCGCCGTCACGGTGCGCTTTGGTCTTGATGCCCCAGAAGTCGGAGCCGGCGTCCGGCTCGGTCAGAGCGAAGCAGACCGTCTTCTCTCCAGTGAGGAGCTCAGGAACGACTTCCTTGCGAATAATGTCGCCGGCGCTCAAGAACATGTGCGTCGGCCCGTCCACAAAGCTAGCGAGCGTCGTCATGCTGAGGAAGCCGTTCGACCAGCCGATCAGCAGCCGGCCCGGCCCGTAGCGCCGGTACACCGCCTCCAGCACCAGCGCGGCGACTTCGAAGCCGACGCCGCCGCCGCCGATCGCCTTCGGACCAAGCATGGCATAGAAGCCGGCCTGCGCCGACTTCTTGCGCACCGTCCGGCGCGCCTCCGCGATCTCGTCGACGAGCCAGCCGTTCTCCTTGAACAAGCGGCGCTCGTTCTTGAGGATCTCGCGATACTGCTCCTCCAGCGGCACCACCTCCGCGTCGATGAAGGCGCAGAAGCCATCGATGATGCCTTTCGCCAGCGCTTCCGCATCTTGAACTCCGTCGCCGTTTGTCATCCTGTCCTCCCAACGAAGCGAAATCAGCTCCCGCCTCGCCCGCCTATTGTACAGCCTGTGGGACGACAAACGTTGCTGTCCCGGGGAGAGGGGCCCGGGGGTGAAGGCATGTTCACAGCGCGCCCTGCTGTTATTCGATGACTACGTGCACAGTCCCCACCATCCCGTACGCTTCGTGCCCCGGCAGGTGGCAGATGTAGAGCAGGTCGCCGGGCGTGTCGAACGTCAGCGTTGTCACCCGCGTCGACAGCGCCGGGACCGTTAGCTCGCTCGGGATCGTGTCGTGGAGCGGCTCCGTGCCCGTGCGATGCCGCTCGTGCACGTCCGCCGTTCCCACGATCCACTCGTGCTCGATCGGGTCGTCGTTGCGGAGCGTGACCGTCACGGGCAGCCCGGCCGGCACCGTGATGGACTCCGGCGTGAAGCGCGAGTAGTGGACCACGATCGTCTGCCTCGTCGACGCGGCCGCGCCCGCCTCGCCGCCGCAGGCACTCGCAATGAGCGCGCCGGCTGCGAAAGCAAGCAGCGCCCAGCGCAATACGTTCACGATCGCTCGGCCTGCGGCAGCCGCGCCGCCGCCACGCTCACCAGGAGCGCAGCCACCAGCGCCGCGGCCAGCCACGCGAGCAACTGCGGAAACCCGCTGTCGCCCGCGACGTCCGGCAGCGCGAACCCTGCAGCGACCGGGGACGGGTTGTTCCGGCCGCTCGCGTCGACCGCCAGGTCGAAGCGCAGGTCGCTCGCCGCGCTATCGATCACCAGCTTGCTCAGCCAAGCCGACTGCGGCACCCAGCCCATCCCGTCGTCGGAGCGCAGGTCGTCCAGCAGCGGCGCCGTAGCCTGCTCACTGTGGGTGAGCGTCAGCCCGGGCCCGCCCGCGGGCAGCAGCGCCGGCCTGCGATCGGTCAGCAAGAACACGTCGGCCTCAATGCGGTCGTCCGGCTGCTTGCCCAACCCCAGGATGCGCAGCGGCACCCACGGGTTCTCAGTCGGGATCGTGAAATGCACCGGCGTGCCGTCGCCGATCTGCTGGCCGCGCGCCGCAGCCGCATCGCCGTCGAAGACCGCGGCCAGGAAGATCGGGCTGCGCTGCGCGTAGAAGTCCAGCACCTCCGGCGCGTCCGGCGAAAGACGGAAGCCATGCTCCTGCGCCCACGTCGCCACGCTCGCTCCGCCGCCCTGCAGCACGGTCAGGTCGAGCGCGTCGATGCGCACCTGCTGCAGCACAAGGGCGTCCTCCGCCACGCCGGCCACCGCCAACCTAGCGGCCGACTTCTCCGCTGGCTGCGTCTCCAGCTCCAGCCGCTGGAGCGTCCACGCCCCTCCGCGCTCCACCTTCGAGGGCACACCCGGCAGCGGGATCAGCGCGCCGAACTCCCCGCCGCCGCCCTGAAACTGGAAGGCCGTCACGTAGTGCTCGATGCCGTCGTCGTACGCCGCCAGCGTCGTCGTGCGCCCCAGGTTGACCGCCCCGTTGGAGCCGATCAGCCCGGCGCACGCCTCGACGAGACTCGGCCCGCTCATCAGCGTCCCGACCACCAACGCCGCAGCCGCACTAAGGATCGTAATCAGTCGTCGCATGGGAGCCTCCTTCGAACCCAGGTACCTATGACCGTAGGACGATTCAGCCGCTCATCTTGTTCCCCGGCGTTCCTGCCCCGAATCAGCGTTCATGCCTGCTTCATCTCCTCCGGCCTATACTTGAACCTGAGGACTACCGACCCGGCACCAGCAAACCATGCGCATTCTCCTGGTCGAAGACGAACGCCGCATCGCCGACTTCATCAGCCGGGGCTTATCCGAGCAGGGCCACGGCGTCGACCTCGCGACCGACGGCGACGAGGCCCTCCACTGGATCGAGCTGGCCCCGTTCGACGTCATCATCCTGGATGTCATGCTGCCCGTCCGCGACGGCATCGACGTCTGCCAGACGCTGCGCCGGCGCGGCGTCCGAACGCCGGTCCTCATGCTCACCGCGCGCGACGCGGTGGAGGACCGTGTCCGCGGCCTGGACAGCGGCGCCGACGACTACCTCGTCAAGCCGTTCGCCTTCGCCGAGCTGCTCGCGCGGGTCCGCGCCCTGGCGCGCCGCGAGCC
>JBIOYF010000086.1:0-6420 GCA_044870035.1 Dehalococcoidia bacterium | reverse complement strand
CCGATGCTCGCCAGCACCGCGTCGCCCTTGAGACCGTAGATGTTCGTCCCAACGACGCGCACTCGGCCGACGTCGTACTGCGCGTTGCAGATGCTGCCGCCCTGGCCAGGCACGCAAGCCACGCCGGAGAGTACGTCTGGATTGAAGTGGAGGTCGACCGTCCAGGCGCCAACGCCCGGGGCCCCAACGTCTGCCACCGTCACCTCGACTTTGGCGATACCGTCGACCTGGGAGTGCATCGAGCCGACGCCTATCGTCGGCCCATTAGCCGAAGCACCCGTCATGGACACGAGGCTTGCCGCCAGCACCAGCGAGCCGGCCGCCGCCGCGACGAATCCAAATCTGAACAACGCTCTCATTCTTCCCTGCCCTCGTCGTTGGATTCGGAGCGGCCCGGCCGCCAGCCAGGCATGCTCCGATAGAAGTATCGGCCGGATAGGGCTTCTCATGTTGTAGGGGCCGCCCTACATCAGCATAAGGAAGCGAGAAGCTGTCCTCAATGATGGCTGAGGCGCAGGTGCTACTATCATCGTCGTGAGCGACTTGCCGTCGGTCGGACTCGTCGTGGTGAACTACAACAGCGCGCCCTTCATCGCCGAGTTCATCGCGTCTTTGGAGCGCGTCGACTACCCAAGCGCGCAGCTGGTCGTCGTCGACGCGGCGTCGAGCGACGGATCGCTCGCAGAGGTCGAGCGGCAGCGGCCGGATGCCCACGTGCTCCGCTGCGACGAAAACGTCGGTACGGCGCGCGGCAACAACCTGGGCGCGGAATACTGCTTGGCCAGGAACTTCGACTACGTGCTCTTCCTGAACGACGACACGACACACGAACCGGACTTCCTGCGCATCCTGGTCGAGGCCGCAGACGGGCGGACGATGACCGTGCCGCGCATCCTCTTCAGCCAGGACCATCGCCTGATCAGCACGCACGCCGGCGACTTCGACTGGGACCTGGGCCTGTTTCGCAACACCTACCACGGCCAGCCGGACGGCCCGGCGACCCGCCGCAGGCGGGAGCTGCGCACGGCCAGCTTCTGCTGTCTGCTCGCGCCGGCCCAGGCGCTGCGGGACGCCGGCCCGCTGGACGAGCGCTTCTTTATGTACTACGAGGAGACCGACCTGCTGAAGCGCGCCTTGGGCCTGGGCTACCGGCTGCTTTACGTGCCGGAGGCCGTCGTCTACCATCGCGAGAGCGCATCGAGCGGCGGCGGATGGATGACGCCGCTCAAGCTCTACTACGCCACCCGCAACAGACCGTACCTGGTACGCAAGCACGCGCGGTCGCGCCTGCGCTATGCGCTGTTCACGCTCTACTTCTGGGCGACGCGCCCGCCGTACGTCGTTCGCTACGCGCTGTCCGGCCGGCGCGCGCTGCTCAAGGCGATGACGCTGGGGATGCTCGATTACTATCGCGGGCGCATGGGGCGCACGCTCCAAGTGCAGGACTTCTAGGCGTGGCGACGACGCGACCGCTCCGCATCGCGATCGACGCGTCGGCCGTGCCGCGCCAGCCGGCCGGCGCGGGCGTGTACACCTCCCAGCTCGTGCGGGCGCTGGCGAACGCAGAAACGCGTCACGAGCTTGTCGTCTTCGCGCGCCCCGGCCTGTTCGATGGCCTCGCCGGCGAACGGCGCCTGCGCGTCATCCCAATTGAACCGTCGTCGCGAGCGACGCGTTTCGCCTGGGAGCAGACCTCGCTACCGCTGCTGCTGCGCCGCCTGCGCATCGATGTGTTGCACTCGCCGCACCACCACACGCCCGTCGCGGCAGCACTGCCGCTCGGCGTCCGCCCGAAGCTTGTCGTAACGATGCACGACGTGACGTTCCTGCTCCTGCCGGAGCGCTATCCCCTGGCCCGAAGGCTTTACATGCAGGCCGTCACGCGCGCTTCCGCCCGCGTCGCGGATGCGATCATCACGCCCTCGCAGACGGTGCGACGCGATGTTATCGAACACCTGGGAGTGCCGCCGCAGCGCGTCGTCGCGATACCGGAGGCGGCCGGCGAGATCTATCGGGAGGCGCCGCGCATGCAGATCGAGGAGGTGCGGGCACGCTACGGCCTGCCGGAGCGCTACGCGCTGAGCGTCGGCAGCCTGGAGCCGGGCAAGAACCGCGCGCGCCTGTTTCGCGCCTGCGCCTTGCTGTATGGCAAAGGCATCGACTGCACGATCGTCGTCGCGGGGCAGCCAGCCTGGCAGTACGAAGCCGACTATGACTTGGTGCGGGAACTGGGCCTGACGGGCCGCGTGATCTTCCTCGGTTATGTGCCGGACCAGGATATGCCGGCGCTCTACAGCGGCGCGACGCTGCTCGCCTTCCCTTCGCTGTACGAGGGCTTCGGCCTGCCCGTGCTGGAGGCGATGGCCTGCGGCGCGCCCGTGGTCACGTCGGCCGTTTCTGCGACCGCTGAGATCGCAGGCGACGCAGCGTTACTGGTCGACCCGCAAGACACAAACGCCATCGCCGCGGCCACCGAGCGCCTGCTCTGCGACGACGGCCTGCGCGCCGATCTGCGGCAGCGCGGGCTGGCGCGGGCGCGCCAGTTCTCATGGGAGCAGACCGCGCGCGAGACGCTCCTCGTCTACGAGCTCGTCGCCGCGCAATGAGCGACGCACCGGACGTCTCGATCGTCATCGTGACATACAACGGGCGCGACTTCGTCCGGCGCTGCCTCACGTCGGTCTACGAGCACACGCGCGACGTAACGTTCGAGGTGATCGCCGTCGACAACGCATCGACGGACGGCACGCCGGACATGATCGCAGCGGGGTTCCCGCAGGTAAGGCTCGTCCGCCGCCCGACGAACGCGGGCTTCGCGGCGGGCGTCAATGAAGGCATCGGCCGGGCGCGCGGACGCTGCTTCTTCGTCCTCAACCCGGATGCGGTGCTGGAAGGGAACGTGCTGCCGCCAATGCTCGCGTTGCTCGCCCGACACTCCGACGTCGGGCTCCTGGCGCCCAAGCTGCTCGACGCCTCCGGCGCGTTACAGCTCTCCTGTCGCGCGTTCCCGGGCCTTGGCACAGCGCTCTTCAATCGCTATTCGCTGCTGACGCGGCTGTTCCCCGCGAACCGCGCGTCCAGCCGCTACCTCATGTCCACCTTCGACCACAACTCGATCGCCGACGTCGACTGGGTCTCCGGCGCATGCTGGCTGCTGCCGCGCTCGACGTTCGCCGCCGTCGGGCCGCTGGACGAAGCGTACTTCTGGTCGATCGAGGACGTGGACTACTGCCAGCGCGTGCAGCGCGCCGGGCTGCGCGTCGTCTACTTTCCGGAGGTCACGGTCACACACCGCATCGGCGGCAGCGCGGCCAGCGCCCCGGCGCGCACGATCGTGGCGCGCCACCGGGGGATGTGGCGCTACTACCGTTCGTACCTGCGGCCTCGCAACGGCGCGACCGCCGTCGCGCTCGATCTCCTCGTGTCCGCCGGCATCAGCCTGCGCTGCGCGGCGCAGCTTTTCGTGAGCCGGCTCCGGCGACGAGGCGCTTAGTCGCGGTCGTTCAGCTCGACCGGAACGTAGACGCGGCGGAGGCGTTCGCGCAGCCAGACGATGCTCGTGCTGTTCCAGAGCGACAGCAGGTACCCCAGCTTGGTCAGGATCGCGGCGACGAGGAGGATCGTCGCGGCGAGGACGAGCATCTCCAGCCCGAAGACGTGCACATAGTGCAGCAGCAGCGCGCCGAACGCGAAGAGCGCCGAGACGGTGTAGAGCACGACGACCAGCCCGCGCGGTCCGAAGCCGGCCTCCTCCAGCCGGTGGTGGATGTGGTCCTCGTCGCGCAGGAGCGGGTGGCGGAAGTCGAGCGAGCGGCGCACGAAGGCGAGGAGCGTATCGAGGATCGGCAGGCCAAGAGCCACGAGCGGCACCGCAATGAAGACAGCGTCGCTGCTACCCGTAGTCGCGCGGATGGAGAGCGCGCCCAGGATAAAGCCAAACAGCAGAGCGCCGGAGTCACCCAGGAAGACGGACGCCGGTGGCAGGTTGAACGGCAGCAATCCCAACCCAGCCCCGGCCGCAGCCATCAGCAGCAGCGCGACCGCCGGATGGTCCGAGCTCGCGGCGATCATGGCCAGCGTCGCGGCCGCGAGGACCGCCACACCCGTCGCCACGCCGTCCCGGCCGTCGATGAGATTGATCGCGTTTGTGAAAAAGACGACCCAGAGCACGGTCAGCACCGGCGCCATCGGGCCGAGCGCGAACTCCGCGCCCCAGGGCAGCCCGATGTGATCGATGCTGTAGCCGGCCGTGTAGACCGCAACGGCGGCGCCCACTTCGGCGATCAGCTTCGGGCGCCAGTCGAGCACCAGCCAGTCGTCGAAAAAGCCCACCGCGAAGATGAGCCCGCAGGCGCTGAGGAATGCGATGAACTCGTGCGACTTCGGCTCGAACAGGCCGGCCGCGTGTTCGGACACCGCCGACGCGATGAAGGGCACCAGCGCGAACGTTAGGAAGATGGCGGCGCCACCCCAGCGCGGCCGCTCGTTCGCACCACGCCGCCGGTGGAAGGCGCCGATGCGTCCGATGGCGCGGGAGGCGACGTAGGACGCCAGCGTGGCGGCCAACCCCAGGCTGACCGCTAGCGCGAGAGTGATCAGGTAGACGTCTAGCATCTCCCTGCTTTTCGCCCCACCATCGGCAAAGTGTATCACGGCGGTCAAGGACGGGCTACCGAGGCTTGTTGCGGTAGCTGTCTCACATTAGGTAGCGAGGTTCTTGACTCCCGCTTAAAGCCGCGGGCATGGTATCTGGTTCTCATGCCCCGGCCTTCGGGCTGGGGTTGTGATCCCCCTACCCAACCAGAAGCGAGCGACTTGCTTGTCACCGTGCTCACGGCATCTTACACTCGAACGGATGCGGCGAACGTTGCTTGTAGCTTCGAGCTTGTGTCTGCTGGCGGCGTTCGCCGCCTGTGGCAGCTCAAACGGTAGTGCGCCGTCAACTTCTGAACCGGCCTCTACTCCGTCGCCGACCGTGCTCGTTCGCGTCAGCCCTCAGCCCAAGCCAAGCGACGTGCCGCAAGCCGCCACTCCCGTGGTCGAGACGTCCGTCTTGGGCCGGATCGTGCCGCGGGCGAACGAGACGCCGCAGGTCACGGAGCTGCGCACACTGACCGACGCCTTCTGCCAGAACGATCTGCTCACGATCCATACGTCGAACGAGACGATCTACGCCAGGCTGAGCTGCGACCTCTTTGCCAACGACCAGTTCGACCCCTTGTTCGCCGGCAGACAGGCGGCGCTCACGTTGGGCGTCGCGCCGGACCGCTTCCGCATCGTGATCGATACCATCGACGGCGCCCACGCGGAGTTCACGCCGGAAGGCATCTGGGTGCAGTAGGCATGCCGGAGGTCCGGGCGGTCATCTTCGATCTCGGGCACACGCTGTGGGACTACGCACCGACCGAGCACGCGCGCCGGCTCGCGACGCTGCGGCTGCACGCGCGGCTGATCGAGGAACTGGGCGAGACGACACCGCACCCGGCTGAGCTCGAGCGCGCCCTCGTGAGGCAGCTCGAGAAGGCCATCGCCGCGTGGTACCAGGACAGCAGCAGCCTGGAGCAGCCGCCCAGCGACGTCTTCGTGCGCCGCGCGCTCTCGTCATTCGAAGCGCCGCTGAGCGAGCAGCTCGTCGACGACGTCACGCAGCTCTTCTTCGGCGCGGAGCTCGAGATGCCCGTCGTCCTGCCGGACACGCTCGCGGCCTTAGCGACGCTGCACGGACACGGGATCGCGCTCGGCTGTATCACGAACACCATCGCGCTGCATGCCGCCATGGAGGAAGTGCTGCGCCGCCTCGGACTGCTGCGCTACCTCGACTCTCTCGTCGTGTCGAGCGAAGCGGGCTATCGCAAACCGCACGTCTCGTTGTTCCGGCGCGCGCTGGACGACCTCGGCGTCCCGCCCGGCAACGCGCTCTTCGTCGGCGACCGGCTCCTCGACGACGTGGGCGGCGCGCAGGCCGCGGGCATGCGCGCGGTCCTGACGCGGCAGTATCGCCAGGAGCAGGTCGATGGCGCCGCCACGCGGCCGGACGCGGTGGTGCGCCGGCTCGGCGAGCTGCCGGACGTTGTCGAGCGGCTCAGCAAGCGCTGAGCGCAAGCTTGCCTCGCATCCCCGCTCTTCGCTAGCCTGGCCGCGCTGGGGCGTGCCTGGGCACGGCGGCAAAACCGGAAGGCAGGAACATCATGGCGACCGAACTCAAGGAAGGACAGCCCGCGCCCGATTTCACGCTACAGACCGACAAGGGCGAGACCGTCAGCCTGAAAGACTACGCGGGGAAGCGCATCGTTCTCTACTTCTACCCGAAGGACAACACGCCCGGCTGCAACATGGAGGCCTGCGGCTTCCGCGACAACATGTCGATGCTCGAAGGCGAAGGCGCGGTCGTCTTGGGCGTCAGCCTCGACGATGTGCAGT
>JBIOYF010000085.1:0-7965 GCA_044870035.1 Dehalococcoidia bacterium | reverse complement strand
CGGGGAAGATCGCCTTCGCCTCGGCCAAGTTGCCCGCGACGTGTTCTGCGACCGTCTCACCGCGCCGCGCAGCGTCGTTCCAGCGTCCCAGCCAGCCGCCGGTGATCATCAGCTCCCCGTCGCCGTGTCGCTTCACGATCGCGCGCCGCTCCACGTGCCCGATCAGATGACGGACGCGCAGGCCGGGCGGAGCGTCGACCAGCAGCACCTGCGGGAAGACGCGCGCGAGCGACAAGCCCACCCCGAGCGGCGCTAGCAAGTCGGCGACGCCGTAGTTCGCGAGCAACACGGCGGCCCGCGTGACTTCGAAGCGCTCATTCTCGCAAACGACAGCCGTTACGCGATCTCCGGCGCGCTCGAGCTGCCGCACCGGCGTATCTTCGCAGATCTCCGCGCCCGCACGTCGCGCGGCGCGCGCTAGACCGACGGTGGTCGCTGTGTGGTCGACGACGCCGTCGTCCGGACAATAGACCGCGCCGATCACGCGCTCGTTCAAGTCCGGCTCCAGCTCGAGCAGCTCATCGCGTTCGATTAGCCGGCTGCGGATGCCGTAGCGCTCCTGCAGCTCCGCCTGCGCCGCCGCGCGCTCCAGCGTGGCCCTGGACTCGAACAGCTCGAGTCCTCCGATGCGCTCGTAGCCGGTAGCTGCGCCGATCTCCTGCGCAAGCGCCGGCCAGATCTCGTTCGCGAGGCGTGAGAGCGGCAGCTCCCGCTCGTCGCGACTATTCGCGCGCACGCCGCGCTTGCCAGGCCCGCCCGACGCGCCCGAAGCGATCGTTCGCGCTTCCAGCAACGCGACAGATGCGCCGTGACGCGCCAGCTCCCAGGCGAGTGCCGTCCCGTAGACGCCGCCACCCACGATGACGAACTCGAACGCCCGCGTCACGCCGGTTACCTAGGCCAGGCCGAAGAGCTGTTCCAGGCCGCGGACGAGCTCCTTGCGCTCCATCACTTCTCGCGCGGCGAGCAGGACGCCCGGGATGAAGGAATCGCGGCCGGTGGTGTCGTGGCGGATGCTCAGCGTCTGCGCCGTGCCGCCGAAGATCACCTCTTCGTGGGCAACAAGGCCCGGGAGCCGCACGCTGTGGATCGTGATGCCATCGACCTGGGCGCCGCGCGCGCCGGGCAACGGCTCGATGTCCGGCTCGTTGCGCTCGAAGGGCTTGCCGCGCGCCGCGAGGACCTCGCGCGCAGTGCTCAGCGCCGTGCCGGACGGCGCGTCGACCTTCCTGTCGTGGTGCAGCTCGATGATCTCCGCCGAGTCGAAGAAGCGGCCGGCGATCTTCGCCATGTGGACCAGCAGCACCGCGCCGATCGCGTAGTTGGGCGCGACGACGGCGCCGACGCCGCGCTTGCGGCACTCCGCCTCGAGCTCGGCCAGCCAGGCGTCCGAGAGGCCCGTGGTGCCGATCACGAGCCGCACGCCTCGTTCGAGCGCGGCGCGCGCCAGCACCGGCGTCCACTCCGCGTTCGTGAAGTCGATGACGACGTCGGGCTTCGTCGCGTCGAGCAGCGCGCCCGGGTCGGCGCTCTGCGGCAACGACAGCCCGCTGTCCGAGACGAACGTCGCATCGGACGAGAGCTTTTCGACCATGCCCACCGGCTCGAAGTCGGCGTGCTGCTCCAGCCCGGCGAGGACGGCGCGCCCCATGTTGCCCGTGCCGCTGACGGCCGCTCGGATGGTCATGGCCTGCACAGCGTACACCGGCTTACCGGACAATGAAAACGCCCCCGGCGTGCCGGGGGCGCGTCAATGTCGTTGTTCTAACGGTTAGCCGAACGGCGAGGGACCGATCGTCGGCCCGGGCCGGTTCGAGGGCGACGTGCCGCCTGCAGCGCTGCCACCGCCACCGCGCCGGGGCGGGCCGCCGCGTCCGCCGCCGCCGTAGCCACCACCACCGCCACCTCGGCCTCGTCCGCCGCCGCCGTAGCCACCACCACCGCCACCTTCGCGTCGCTGGCCGCCTCCGTAGCCACCACCACCACCGCCGCCACCACGGCCGCGTCCGCCGCCGCCGTAGCCACCACCACCACGGCCTCCGCCGCCACCGAAGCCACCGCCGTTACCGCGACGCGGGCCGCGGTCGTCGCCCCGCGGCGGGCGTCCGCGTCCGCCGAAACCGGGGCCTTCACGGCGCACCGGCGCGTCCGAGCTGATGCCCGCGGGCTGCGGCTCCGCGCCGCCCTCTTCGCCCGTAAGCACCGCGCGGCGCGAGAGGTTGATACGGCCGAGCGAATCGACCTCGATCACCTTCACCATGATCTCGTCGCCGACTTGGACGACGTCTTCGACGCTGGGCACGTGGTAATCGGCCAGCTCCCCGATGCGCACCAGGCCGTCCTTACCGCCCGGCAGCTCGACGAACGCGCCAAAGTCGACGATACGCACGACCTTGCCGGTGTAGATCTCGCCGACCTCGACGTCCTTGGTCAGACCCTCGATGATCGCGATGGCGCGCTGCGCCATCTCTTCACTGGCCGAACCGACGTGCACCGAGCCGTCGTCCTCGACGTCGATCGAGCACTTCGTCTCTTCGATGATCGAGCGCACCACGCGCCCACCCGGGCCGATCAGCGCGCCGATCTTCTCGACGGGGATCTGGAGGAGGTACATGCGCGGCGCGTACTTCGAGAGCGCCGCACGCGGCTCGGCGATCGCGTCCTTGATCTTGCCCAGGATGAACATGCGCGCCTCGCGCGCCTGTTCCAGCGCCTGCTGGAGCACGGCCATGGTGATGCCCTTGACCTTGATGTCCATCTGCAGCGCCGTGATGCCCTTGTCGCTACCGGCGACCTTGAAGTCCATGTCACCGAGCGCGTCTTCCAGGCCGGCGATGTCCGTCAGCACTTGGAACTTGCCACCTTCGCCCATGACCAGCCCCATCGCAATGCCCGCGATGGGCGTCTCAATCGGCACGCCGGCGTCCATCAGCGCCAGCGTGCTCCCGCAGACGCTCGCCATCGACGTGCTGCCGTTGCTGGAGAGCACTTCCGAGACGATGCGGATCGTGTACGGGAAGTCCTCCTCGGACGGGACGATCGCTTCCAGCGCTCGTTCCGCGAGCGCGCCGTGGCCGATCTCGCGCCGGCCGGGGCCGCGCATCGGGCGCGTCTCGCCGACGGAGAAGGGCGGGAAGTTGTAGTGGTGCAGGAAGCGCTTCCGCTCCTCCGGCGAGATGTTGTCCAGCTTCTGCTGCTCGCCGAACGAGCCGAGCGTGACGATGCTCAGCACCTGCGTCTGGCCGCGCGTGAACAGACCGGTGCCGTGCGTGCGCGGCAGCATGCCGACCTCGCAGGAGATCTGGCGGATCTCGGTCGGGCCACGACCGTCCGGCCGCACGCCCTTATCGAGGATCGACGAGCGGACGGTTTCCTTCACCACTTCGTCGAGCGCGGCGCCGATCTCGTCGGCGGCGTGCTCTTCGCCGAAGCGCTCGACCAGCTCCTGGCGGCGTGAATCGAGCCCTCCCTGGCGCTCCTCCTTCGCGGCGGCGAGCAGTTCGTCCAGGCTGCCTTCCAGCGCGCCTTTGACTTTCTCCTTCACGGCCGGATGCGCCTTCTTCGGCTCGAACTCCAACTTGGGCTTGCCGGCCTTGGCGATCAGCTCGTCCTGCAGCGCGATGATCTCCACGTTGACGTTCTGGGCGAACTCCAGCGCTTCCAGCATCACGTCCTCGGGCACCTGCTTGGCGCCCGCTTCCACCATCATGATCGCGTCGCGCGTCCCCGAGACGACGAGGTCGAGCTCGCTTTCCTGGACCTGTTCGTAGGTTGGGTTGATGATGAACTCGCCGTTGATGCGGCCGATGCGCACCGCGCTGACCGGCCCGGCAAACGGCGCGCCGGAGATCGAGAGCGCCGCAGAGGCGCCGATCGTGCCCAGCACGTCCGGGTCGTGCTCTCGGTCCGATGAGAGCAGCGTCATCACCACCTGGACGTCGTTCCGGAAGCCCTTCGGGAAGAGCGGCCGGATCGGCCGGTCGGTCAGACGGCTGGCGAGGATCGCGTCCGTGCTCGGGCGGCCTTCGCGCCGGAAGAAGCTGCCCGGTATCTTGCCGATCGAATAGAGCCGCTCCTCAAAGTCGACGGTTAGCGGGAAGAAATCCATGCCGTCGCGCGGCTTATCGCTCACGCAGGCCGTAGCGAGCAGCACCGTATCGCCGTAGCGAACTGTGACGGCGCCATCGGCCAGTCCGGCCAGCTTCCCAGTCTCCAGGATAAGTGTCTTGTCTCCAATAGTACGTTCGAATGTCTCCGCCATGTGGCGTCAGTTTATCCTCCATTGCCATGAGATTCGGGCCTTGGCCCGTTTACGATCCGCACGCGGTACCAGAGGGGTGTGGCGTTCGGTTCGTTGTTCCTAATCCGATAGGGACCCGGCTCTGCGGGTCGGGAGGCCTGTGACCGGCCTCCGGGTGGGTGCTTGGTCTTCTTCCTCTCCTCTCCTACGTGCGGAAAGGCCCCCGGCTACTTGCGGAGGCCCAGCTTGTTCAGGACGGCGCGGTATCGCTGGATGTCGTTGCGGTTCAGGTAGGCCAGCTGTCTGCGGCGCTGTCCGACGAGCTTCAGCAGGCCACGCTCGGAGTGGTAATCCTTCTTGTGCGTGCGCATGTGCTGCGTGAGCTCGCTGATTCGCTCCGTGAGCAGAGCGATCTGAACTTCCGGAGATCCGGTGTCCTGCTGGTGACGAGCGTGTTCGCTGATGGTGTCGGTACGTGCTTGCTTTGTGACCATGAATCTTTGCCGGGGAGGGCGCCTGTGGTATCCTCGTTCGACTAGTCAATAGTAGCACGCGACGAATTATAGGCGCAACCGCGTAGCTGCAGGCCGCCTGGGCCAGGGAGGGCCGCCAGGATGCCCCGCACGGGCATCGTCACCGATAGCACTGCCTGTATCCCTCCGGAGCTCGCCGCAGAGCTCAGAATCGAGACCATCCCTCTGTTTCTGGCCTTCGAAGACGAAGTCTACCAGGATGGGATCTCCGAACAGGCCAGCGAGTTCTATGAGCGCCTCCGCACCACCCAGGCGCCCCCAACCACCTCGGCGCCGTCGCCGGGGGCCTACGCCGAGGCGATCCTGCGCGCCGGCCGGGACGCCGACGCGGTGGCCTGCTTCACCGTCTCGCGCCAGTTCAGCGCGATGTACGACTCGGCGGCCCAGGGCGCCGCGCTGGCCAGGGAGCAGGCGCCGCAGCTCGACGTGCGGGTGCTCGATTCGCAGGCGGCCGCCATGGCCCAGGGCTTCGTCGTGCTGGAGGCGGCCCGGGCGGCCGCGGACGGCGCGCCGATTGACGAATGTGTGCGCCGCGCCGAAGAGCTGATGCCCCAGGTGCAGCTGCTCGTTGTCCTCGATACGCTCGTCTATCTGGCGCGGACCGGACGTGTTCCCCGGCTGATCGTTTGGGCGGCCTCGCCGCTGCAGCTCAAGCCTATCGTGGAGTTCCAGGGCGGCTCGTACCGGCCGGTGACCATGGTACGGACGATGCGCCGCGCGAGCGACCGGCTGTACCAGTTGCTGGAGCGGCGCGTCCAGGGCAAGGAGCTCCACGTCTGCGTGCAGCACACCAACGTACCGGAAGGCGCGGCCGTGCTGGCCGAACGCGTCCGGACGTCGCTCCAGCCGAAAGAGCTGATCGTCCGCGAGTTTACCCAGGTGATGGGCGTCCACACCGGGCCGGGCCTGCTCGGCTTCTCCTTCTATGCCAAGTAGCGACGTACGCCGTATTATTTCTGTCACATTCCGGCGGATGATGCCCGCCTAGCCTGCCCGAAGATTTATGTCCTATACTTGCAACGCATGATCGCCACCCTGGCCGGAACGCAACGCGAACGAGACGTCGCGCGCATCCTCGAGAGCATCGGTACGCCCACAGCGAAAACGGCGCGGCCGGCGTTGCTCGTCCTCGTCGGGCTGCCCGCGACGGGCAAGACGCACCTCGCGAGCGAGCTGAGCCGCCGCACGGGGGCGGTCGTGCTGGAGAGCGACGCGATCCGCAGCCTGCTGTTTCAACAACGCAGATACACGCGCTGGGAGAGCCGCCGCCTCTTCGCGGCGATCCACGCGGCTATCGATGCGCTGCTCTCGGACGGCGCATCAGTGATCCTCGACGCGACGAACCTCGCGGAGGCCGAACGCCGGCCCCTCTATGCGCTGGCCGAGCAGCGCGACGCCAAGCTCGTCCTGGCGCACGTCACCGCGCCGCGCGATGTCGCGCGCGAACGGCTGGCACGCCGGGCCGGCGAGGATAGCCACTCGGAAGCAGACGTAGCCGTGTATCAACGGATGCAGTCGCGCAGCGAAGCGATCGCCCGGCCGCATCATGTGATCGACACCTCAGCAGAGAACGAGCCGGCGCTGCGCGCCCTGGCGAAGGAGATGATGGACTCGTGAGCAGTCGAGCTAGTCGAAGGGCGCGGCGCGGCAGCGCGCGCAGCCGCCGCACGCCGGTCCGGCCGAGCGGCGCGCGCGGGATGAACATTCCCTGGATACCGATCGTCGTCGTGATCGGCGTGGTCGTGGTGATTGCCGGGGTTGCCTATCTGATCATCCAGTCGGGCAAGTCTCCCGGGGACGACAAAGCCCAGAAGCTCGAGTGCACGCTCAACGCGGCCGGCGCCTGCGAGGACCCCAATCCTGGCCTGCCCGGCGAGTGGGTCAATCTGCCGGAGGCATGGGCCGACGGCAGCACGCTGGCGCACTACGGCGCCAACTCCGGCCCCAACACCAACGCCCACGTCCAAAGCGATGTCGACTACAGCAAGGAAACGTCGGCCAACTCGACCAGCGGGCTGCCGCCGGTGGGTGGTCCGCACTGGGGCCAAGGCGGCTGCAGCGCCGACGGACCTGACGCCTCACCTGCCTACTGCGGCCCGGTACCCTGGGGGATCTATCGAGCAGCGTGGCAAGCAGAATCGCTCGTCCACAACATGGAGCACGCCGGCGTGGTGGTCTGGTACAACTCCTCCGACACCAGCGTCCGCGACCAGCTCGAGGGCTGGGTCAAGAACCGGCTGGAGAACGACAAGCTCGTAGTGATGACGCCATACCCCGACCTGCCGGCGAACACGATCGCTCTGACATCCTGGTCCCGGCGCGACACCTTCCCGGTGAGCGATATGACCGAGAGTCGGGTGAAGGACTTCATCAACAAGCTCGCGTGCCACTTCGATCCAGAAGGCTTCTGTTAGGTAAGGCGCGGCCTCTACGTAGTCCCGCCAGCCGGCCGGCCGAAGGTGCTGCGGACGTACGCGTAGCCCCAGCGCTGGAGCGCGATCGCCACCAGCAGGCCGAGCACGGCCGTACCGAGGCCGGCGAATGCGTCGAGGACGTAGTGGTTCGCGGTAAACAGGATCGCCGTGAACTGCGCGACCGGCATCAGCAGGCCGACGGCCCGTAGCCAGACATTCCTCGTCGTCCAGAACAGCACGCCACCCACCAGGACCGCCCAGCCGTAGTGCAGGCTGGGCATGGCCGCGTACGGGTTGACGAACGGCTGCGCGGAGTCCGCCTGATAGCTGATGTGCGTGTACTTGTCCAGCGTATCGACGAAGGCGTAGCCGTGCTGGGCGAGCAGGCGCGGCGGCATGAGCGGGAAGGCATGGTAGACGATCAGCGCGATCGCGCCCGACGCGAGCAGCGCGTCGCGGGCGATGGTGTACTCATGCCGGTGGCCGGAGAAGTACAGCCATAGGCCGATCGCGACGATGAACGGGAAATCGAGCCAGAAGTAGAGCGCGTTGAAGAGCTGGATCAGCGCCCCGTTGTTGAGCACGGCTTCGTTCAGGCGCGGCTCCCAGTAGATGCCTAGCTCGCGCTCGATGTCGATCAGCCGGACGGCATGGCTGAGCGCCTCGGCGTGGCGGTCGACCACGCTGCCGCGGACGATGAAGTAGAGCAGGAACGCGAGCGCGACGAGCAGGATCTCGAAGACGTCCCGGTAGACGCGCCGCTGCCCGACCGAATCAA
>JBIOYF010000084.1:0-2909 GCA_044870035.1 Dehalococcoidia bacterium | reverse complement strand
GCTGGAACTCCGGTCCGCCCAACGGCCAGCAGCGCGCCGATGACATCCTGAACAGCGCGAAGCAGTACTTCCACGACTGCTTCTAGGCGCCGTTGACCGGTTTTCGCGCGCATTGCTATACTCGATAGCCGTAGGAGTGTAGCTCAGTTGGAAGAGCAGCCGTCTCCAAAACGGCAGGTCGGGGGTTCGAGTCCCTCCACTCCTGCCAGCAGGTAGAGGCTGGAGGCTCGAAGCTGGAACTTCTCGCGATGTTCGGATCGTGTCGAAGATCTAGCGTCAAGCTTCCAACATCCGGCCTCCAGGATTGCCGAGGTGGTGGAACTGGCAGACACGCGGTCTTGAGGGGGCCGTGCCTTCGGGTGTAGGGGTTCGAATCCCCTCCTCGGCACCAGCACACCTAACGGGGCGACGTAGCCAAGTGGTTAAGGCAGGGGTCTGCAAAACCCCCATCAGCGGTTCGAATCCGCTCGTCGCCTCCAACGTGAGAAAGCAGAGCGCTCAGGCAGCCGCCTGAGCGCTCTTGTCTTCACCTGCGCGATGATCGTCGCGAACACTGTAGCCGAGGCTGACAGCCTCGGCTACAGTGTGGCCACATGCAGCAGCTCAGCTATGACCCAAACGATCCCTGGTTCGACATCGACGGCTGGGAGATCGCCGCGCAGGTGATCACCTTCGACAACATCTACGGCCTCGACGGGGATGTCGCAACGGTCGCGCGCCAGGGCGGCCGCACGGTCATCTCCTGTCCGCGGCTGACCTGGGCCGGTGGCCAGGAGCGCTGCGGAGGCTCCGCGCGCATCGAAGTGTCACGGACCGACGACGGCATCGAGACCGTGGTCTCGGCGCAGCACGCCGAAAAGGTCCGCTGCGTGAAGCTGCTCGTGCGCGGGCTGCCGCCGGGCGATGTCACCGGGGCGTTCTGGGGCCGGTCGCAGCTCGGCAGCGGTGGCGTCGTCCTCTCATACCCAACGCCGCTCCACACGCCGCTCGTCTTCCTGTCGCAGCCGAACGGCGAGCATGTGTACTTCCAGTCGCTGGATGATCGCGTGCGCGCGAAGCGCTTCGCGTTCTACGAGCGGGACGGCGCTGTCGTCGCTGAGCTGATCTTCGAGGAGCTTGCGACCGAGATGACATCGTCCGTCACGACGCCACCATGGCGCATCGGCCGGACGGGCGAGTCCGGCGCCATTGCCGAGGCGCATCGCCTCCACGTCGAGCGGGCGTACAACCTCCAGCCCTGGGAGTCGCGCAGCGACGTCCCGGACTGGGCGCGGCAGATCGCGCTCGTCCTGGCGCTGCACGGCATGCACTGGAGCGGGCGTGTGTTCAACACGTATGACTCCATGCTCGATGCGCTGCGCTGGACCGCGGAGCGCATCGAAGGCCGGCGCGTGCTGGCGTTCCTGCCCGGCTGGGAGGGGCGCTACTACTGGCAGTACGGCGACTACCGGCCGGACCTGCGCCTCTGCGGCGAGGATGGCTTTCGGCGGCTCGCGGACGGGGCGCGCGAGCTGGGCGTCAAGCTGATGCCGATGTTCGGCGCGAACTGCGTCAACAGCGGCCTCCCGGGCTTCGATCGCTGGGGCCGCCTTGCGTTGATGCGATCGGCGAGCGGCATGGAGTTCCAGGGCAACCGGCCGGACTGGGACACCTCGCGCGCGCATGACCCCGGCTGGCAGGCGTGGCTCAACCCGGGCGCGCCTTCGTGGCGCTCGCGGCTCGTAGGGCAGATCTCAGGGCTCGTCGAACGGTACGAGTTGCCCGCGGTGTTTCTCGACACGCAGCACGTCTGGGTGAACGACCCGCAGCACTCCGTCTACGACGGACTGCTCGCCCTGCGCGACGAGCTGAAGGCGCGCTTTCCGGACCTGCTGGTCGCCGGCGAAGGCTGGTACGATGCGCTGGCCGCCGTCACGGCCGTCGCGCAGGTGGGCGCGCCGCAGCAATGGCCGGAGGTCTTCTCGGCGTACAGCCGGACGTTCCTCCATCTCTCGGCCGGCGATCCCGGCCGCGGTAGCACCGGCGTCCACGAGCTGGGGCACAATCCGTTCCGCCGGGCGCCTGAGGCGCCATACTGGTGGCCGACGCTCACGGTGGTGGACGGCACGATCGAACGCGCGCCGGAGCGCGTCGAAGAAGTGATCCAGCAGGCGAAGCGCTACGCGGAGCAGCATCTGCGGCGGTAGTCGCCAGGTCGATGCCCCAGCCTTCAGGCTGGAGTCTTGATTCAGCCGCGCTATAATGCCCCGTTGTGAGCACGATCGAGATCGCACAGCAGGCGCGTTCGATGAAAGACGATCACTAGTGGTCCGCTACTCCGTCCGGGACCTGGCCGCGGACGTGCAGCGGCTCGTCAATGCGCACGCGGACGGCGCGGAGCTGGTGCGCGCGGTCACGCCGCACATGCAGCGCTGGCTGGCAGCGCCCGACCTGACGCCCGAGCAGCGCGCCCCGTGCGAGGGCCGCGCCTGCGGCCACCTGCTCCATGCCGCCGCCGACGGCTCGTTCTTCATTATCTCGGTCGTCTTTCCGCCCGGAACGAGCAGCGGCGTGCACTACCACGGCGCCTGGGGCGTCATCGGCGTGCTGGCCGGCGTCGACGAAGAGACGGCCTACGTCCGGCCGGAGGGGCCCGCCGTGCCGAGCGTCGGCGAGAGCTGCGAGCTGCAGCCGGCCGAGAAGCGGCGTTTCCCCGCCGGCAGCATCACCTATCTGCTGCCGCCCGACCAGGCGTTCCATCGCGTGCGCGCCGTCGGGGACGAGACGGGCGTCTCGCTGCACATCCTGGGCGGCACGCCGGAGACGCACCCGCACATGCTCTGCCACCCGGAGTCCCGCACGCTCGTCGACTTTCCCATGGCCGCGCTGCTGGACCAGGCGCCGCCGGGCGCATAGGGAGGCGCCGCCGG